>NZ_CAXTNP010000117.1:0-23194 GCF_964245575.1 uncultured Nostoc sp.
CCTCTGGCTAACGCACCCTACGTGTATTTCACGCAATCAAATATGAATCCTATACTAGCTTGCTAATAGCTTACAGTTTGTCAGTTATAGAGCTTGTTCTTGGTTAAAAATGTTTTATTTATTGTTTGAGAAAAACTATGGACTATAACGTTTGGTTTCGCCCTTTCGTCTGGATGGATTACCGACTGGCAGTATTATTCCTAGTAATTATTCCGCTAATTCTTCTGATTTGGGCATTTGTGCAAAAAGCAGAAGGCATACAACGCTTATTGGGTATATATTGGCGAGTATCAAGCCTGGTAGCAATCACGATTTACTTAATGATTGCCCAGTATCCAGTTAGCTTTATCTCTGGGTTGATAGCTCAGATTTTGATCCCGATTTCGCTGTGGTTCTGGGTGGATATCAACGATGAAATTGAGTATCAAACCAGTGGCGCTTTGAAATTGATTTTTACTTCTTGGCGGTGGGCGACAACTGTTTATTGTATTTTGGGTACACTAGCTTTTATCCCTTTTTTGGGTTGTGCTTTTTCTGGCAATGCGCTGAAGACTCCCGATTGTCGCGTCTGGTTTGAGGCTCCGTTGCTATTCAAAGAATATTTCCATGCTAATAGCAAAGCTGAGTTTTTAGGTTTTCTCGGCATAACTAGTTTAGTAATTTATGTGCTTTACTTAAGCTACTTTGTTCTGATTAAGCTGGGCAAGCAGGGACGTTCAGCCACACCACAGTAAGCGTTGTTGCACCACCATACCCCTACTCTTAAAAAAATGGATTCTATTGGCAAGCGACTGGAACAATACACCGCTAAACGTCCCCAAGAAGTCCTAATTGTAACGGTAGAAATTGCTGATGAGCAAGATACAATTGCTATTTTCAAAGGCTTTTCCAGTTCTTTGATGCGCTCTACAGCATTTGATGCAGATGTACCAGTTCTACCAGATGAGGCAAACATCCTCAACATTGACCGAGTAGCCAGTCCTTACAATCCTGAAGCACCCCGTTATATTCAACAAGGAATTTCTTGGGAAGCTATGGAAGCTCTATTATCAGAAGTAGGAATCTAACTAAAATTTTGTCTCAAGTTAGTTGTTAGACTGACTAAAGCAACCTTCATAGATAATTTACAGTCAATTTTTTATGAGAACTTTTACTGCGCTCGTCGAACGTGACTGTAGAGCAATATGGTGAAAATTAGCCAAGCAAAACCGTTGTTTTAAGGCTATCTGAATGCAGAATTTGATATATTTATCAATTTTGTCATTCTCTTATTATCTGCTGCTGGCATTGATTAAACAAATATCTTGCTAATTTATGAATTCCTACGACATTATTACAATTGAACCTGGAAAACGCAGTGGTAAACCCTGTATCCGGGGAATGCGAATAACTCATCTCAAACACACAAATCAGGGTAATTGAGCATCAGGTGAGCATTTTTAAGGCAGTGAAGGCTGAAAGTATTATTATTATATGTAAATTTATGATCGAAGTTGAGCATCTAAGTAAAATATACGGTTCCACCCCAGCGATTACTGATGTGACTTTTAGCGTCGAACCTGGGGAGATTTTAGGGTTGTTGGGCCCCAATGGCGCTGGTAAAACCACAACCATGCGGATTCTGGCTGGTTATTTACCGGCAACTAATGGAAATGCCCGGATTGCTGGTTATGATGTCCATGAAAATTCTCTGGCTGTACGCCAACGGATTGGTTATTTACCGGAAACACCGCCGTTATATCCAGACATGACGGTGGAGGGATTTTTGCATTTTGTCGCCCGAATTAAGGGAGTATCAGCAGGCGATCGCCCCAACAAGGTAACAGCCGCCATCGAACGCTGCAATTTAGAAGACAAGCGGCGGGTGATTATCCGCAAACTCTCTAAAGGATATCGCCAAAGAGTAGGAATTGCTCAAGCGATCGTCCACGATCCCCCAGCAATCATTTTGGATGAACCCACCGTTGGACTCGATCCTCGACAAATAATTGAGGTGCGGAATTTAATTAAAAGCCTTGCTGGTACTCACACAATTATTCTTTCCACACACATTCTGCCAGAAGTAAGTATGACTTGTAGTCGCGTCGCCATCATCAATCGCGGTAAAGTTGTGGCAACTAATACACCAGAAAATCTGATGACTCAGTTGACAGGTGGCTCAGGGTATGAATTGGAAATAGAAGGAGAAGCTGCCCTAGCGAAACAGGTATTGCAAAAAGTTGCGGGTGTGAGTTTGATAGAATCAATTCCGACAGGCGGAGGTCATCAACCCCAGGAAAATCGCGCTTACCTGCGGGTAATATCGCAACCCGGAAAAGAACCAGGAAAGGATATTGCCACAACATTAGTGCGTGCAGGATTTGGTTTACATGAACTGCGGCGGGTTAACGCTACTTTAGAAGATGTATTCTTGCAACTGACCACAGAAGAAAAAAATTTCGATCCTGAGGTAGACTTAGCAGCAGACAACGAAGGAGAGGCAGCGTAAATGGGTATAGTGCTGAGTAATATTATTGCCATTTATCGCCGAGAGTTACAGAGTTATTTTGTATCACCTTTGGCTTATGCGATCGCAGGCATATTTTGGTTCATTGCCGGGTTATTCTTCGTGATGATTTTGCTAGGGCCAGACGGCATTTTGGTAGGAGTTGCGGCAATAGACGCACAAGGGCAACAACTGGGAGTACCAGTACCACCGATAGATGTCCCCTATGAATTTATCCGGGCATTTTTAGATCGTATGGGATGGCTATTGTTGTTTATCCTGCCAATACTTTCGATGGGACTCTATGCCGAAGAACGGAAGCGGGGCACATTAGAACTTTTAGCCACCTCACCAATCACCAATTGGGCGGTAGCTGTAGGTAAATTATTAGGCGTGATCACATTTTTTATCACAATGGTTGCACCCATGCTAGTGTTGGAAGCGATCGCCATCAGTGGCTCAAATCCACCAATGACACCCTCAATTCCCTTACTGGGTCATTTTGGATTAATCTTACTAGCAGCAGCAATTTTATCTGTAGGAATGTTTATTTCCTCATTAACAGACAGCACAATTCTATCTGCCGTTTTTACCTTTGCAGTAATCTTATTATTGTTATTGATTGATTTAATCGCCAAAATTGTCCCTGGCCCCGTGGGCGAAGCTTTAAGTTATCTGTCGTTGCTGAAACATTACAACACCTTAATTCAAGGGATTTTTGATACTAGCGCCTTGATTTTATTCGCCAGTTACATTTTTTTGGGAATCTTTCTCACAGCTCAATCAATTGATGCCCTGCGTTTTCAAAGGCAATAGTCATTTGTCATTGGTCATTTGTCATCTGTCATTTATCCTTGGTCATCTGGTACATTGCCAATTGAGTTTAGGTAGGAGTTTATGGGTGCTAGTTCGTTAACAATTGTTTTGATTGCATTTATCTGCTCGGTAGTTAATAAGTTACGAGTGTAAGCCCGTCTTAACCAATGTTGAGTTTCATTCAAAGAGCCTCTTGCTATTTTTATAAAACGTCTATTTTCTTGAAAACTACCTCTTCCTACACCTTTTGCTATATTGGCAGCGATACTATCTGCCGAACGTACAATTTGTTTATCAATCGTATCTTTTGCAAAAAAAATCCATCCTTAAAAAATTTTCCAAATGTCATCAGCTAATTGTTCTGATAATTGATAAACCTGTAATTCTGGAAAACGCTTTGTCGCCATATATTCAGTTGTATTGCTTATCTTATTTTTAGTTACTCAATTTTCGTCCATATATTTTTACTTGTCACTATTTTTAGACCAATAACCAATAACCAATAACCAATAACAAATGACCAATAACCAATAACCAATAACCAATAACAAATTACCAATGACAAATGACAAATGACAAATGACAAATGACAAATATGAAGATAGTTGCAAAAAAGAAACTGTGGAAATATCTGTTCTGGTTAGGCCCATTCCTAATTACTGTCGGCTTAACAGTTGGATTAGTCTCTGAACAGTGGGGATTAATTCCCTTAGTATTTTTGATTACGGGAATTGTCATCAGTGGGTTGGGCATAATATGGCAAAGCTACCAGAGTAACTGGTGGAACCGTCGTTCTACCCAAGCCGGGACTAATGCCCTAGTGGCAACTCTGGCAATATTAGCAATTTTGGGATTGATTAACTTTTTAGGAACTCGCTATCACTTGAGGGCAGACTTAACAGAGGCTCAATTGTTTACCCTTGCACCTCAATCACGCGAACTGGTGAGGGTTTTGCCACAGCCAGTTAAAGTATGGGTATTTGATATTAACCAAAATCCCCAAGACAGAGAACTACTAGAAAATTATCAACGCCAAAGCTCAAAATTTAAATACGAGTATATCGACCCCCAAGCTAGACCAGGACTTGCAGAAAAATTTGGCGTCAAAGATTATGGAGAAGTTTATTTAGAATCTGGCGATAAACGGCAATTAGTACAAACAATAAATGAAAATGAGCGATTGTCAGAAATTAGATTAACTAGTCGCCTACAACAACTAACAAATTCAACCACAGCCAAAGTTTACTTACTGCAAGGTCATGGCGAACGCCAACTTTCGCCTGGAAAAGATGCAATATCACAAGCAGTTCAGGGATTAGGCGATAAAAGTTTCACAACATCACCCCTGAATTTAGGAGAAACTTCCAAAGTTCCTCAAGATGCGGCTGTCGTAATAGTAGCTGGCCCCAAACGAGGACTGTTTGAGGGTGAAGTCAAAGCTTTGCAAGACTACCTTAATCGCGGTGGTAATTTACTGCTGATGATTGATCCTAATACCGATCCCAAACTTAACAGCTTGCTACAAGAGTGGGGTGTTCGTCTGGATAATCGTTTAGCAGTCGATGTCTCTGGCGAAAGCGTTGTGGGACTTGGCCCTGCTGCGCCCTTAGTAACAGAATACGGAAAACATCCAATTACCAAAGATTTCGGTAACGGTAATTCTTTTTATCCGATTGCCCGCCCACTGGAAATTACCTCTGTGCCTGGTGTTCAGGCTACTCCACTGCTACGAACCAAACCCTACCCCAGCAGTTGGGCAGAAAGCGACCTCCAAAGCGAAAAATTAGAGTTTAATGCAGATAAAGACCTGAAAGGACCTTTAACCTTGGGTGTTGCCTTAACCAGAAAACAAACATCCGAATCTGCTTCAACTCTCCAAGCTGCACCTACACCTTCACCCCTACCATCGCCAAGCACTCAAAGCAAGACTAGCCCTACTGCTTCCCCTTCCCCCAAGACTCCGCAAGCGTTACCCCTACCATCACCAACCACTCAAAGCAAGGCTTCGCCCACTCCCCCTGTCTCCCCCCCCGCTCCTGCCTCTACTCCCTCATCTCAAACAGCCACCGAGTCTCGGTTAGTAGTTTTAGGAAATTCTGATTTCGCCACTGATGGTTTGTTTCAACAGCAATTAAATGGAGATGTATTCCTCAACTCAGTTACTTGGTTGAGTCAACAGGATGAGCAACCCCTTTCCATTCGTCCCAAAGAACCGAAAAATCGGCGGATAACCCTGACAACCACACAAGGTAATCTTTTAATATTGTCATCTCTGTTGCTTTTACCCTTAATTGGGTTTGCGATCGCAGTTATTATTTGGTGGAAACGACGGTAGAGTAAAAAATGAAATTGCCGCGAACAACTTTAATCTTGATACTGCTAGCGCTGGGTTTAGGTGGTTTTGTTTACTTCTATGAAATTCGGGGTGCGACTGTACGAGAAGAAATCAAAGAGCAAAAGCATAAAATTTTCTCTTTTGGAGAAGATGATGTGCAATCTTTAACAGTCAAGACAAAAAAACTCACCCTGAATCTGGAACGTAACCCTGAATCTTCTAGTAACCCCAAGTGGTTAATCAAATCTCCCATATCGGGCCTAGCAAATGATGCTATTGTTTCTTATTTAATGGATTTATTGGTCAAGGGTAATAGCGAGCGTACTTTATCAACTCCAGCAAAACAGCTTGGAGAATTTGCCTTAGATCCACCCCAAGCAACTATTAATATCACCCTGAAAAACCGACAAAGCCATCAGCTGATTTTGGGTAAATCTAACTTTAACGGTCGTTTCATGTATGCTCAAGCTGACCCTACTGCGAAACCTGATGGTAATATAAATGTGCTGTTGGTATCTACAGATTTTGCCAATGCCGTGAATCGAGAACTATCAGAGTGGAAACAACCTGTAGATAATAGTCAGAAACTTCCTCCGCTCACCATTCCCAATCCGACTCCGACAAACAGCAAATAATTAATTCCAAATCTGGCGATATTATTATGACAAATCCGACAGCAACATTGCTGATTTCCTGCCCCGATCGAAGGGGATTAGTAGCAAAATTTGCCAATTTCATCTATTCTAATGGTGGTAATATCATCCATGCAGATCAGCATACAGATTTTGCTGCTGGGTTATTCCTTACCCGCATTGAATGGCAATTAGATGGGTTCAATTTACCGCGAGAGTTTATTGCCCCTGCATTTAATGCCATTGCTCAACCTTTATGCGCTAAGTGGGAAATACGTTTTTCTGATACAGTACCACGCATTGCTATTTGGGTAAGTCGGCAAGACCATTGTCTATTTGATTTAATTTGGAGACAACGCGCCAAAGAATTTATTGCTGAAATTCCTTTAATTATTAGCAACCATTCTAATTTAAAAGTAGTGGCAGAGCAGTTTAATATTGACTTCCAACACATTCCCATCACTAAAGACAATAAATCAGAACCAGAAGCTCAACAACTAGAATTACTTTGTAAATACAAAATAGATTTAGTTGTATTGGCGAAATATATGCAGATTGTTAGTGCAAATTTTATTAGTCAATTTCCGCAAATTATTAATATACATCATTCATTTTTACCAGCTTTTATTGGAGCCAACCCTTATCACCGAGCTTTTGAACGGGGTGTGAAAATTATTGGTGCAACAGCCCATTATGCTACTCCTGATTTAGATGCAGGCCCAATTATTGAACAAGATGTAGTGCGAGTTACCCACCGTGATGAAGTTGATGATTTGGTGAGAAAAGGCAAAGATTTGGAGAGAATTGTATTAGCAAGAGCGGTGCGATCGCACTTGCAAAATCGTGTATTAGTCTATGGAAATAGAACAGTAGTATTTGAGTAAATAATGCTCAAGTGACTGAAAGTCGCAGCTATACAAAAAAGTCCGCCTATGCGGACTTGAGAAAATAGTTATTTTAAGAATTTACGTAGGTGTTTTAATTAGCTGAAACTAACTCTGTCTCATCTTTCGATTCCTCTCTGATTTTAAAGTAGTAATAAAGATTACCAACAGTTAAGTCTGATGCCTGTTGTAAATTAGATGTAACTAATGTTTTATAACCAGTAATTCCAGCTTGTTCACTAATATAAAATTCGTCCTCTCGACGTAGTTCAGGCTTGAATAGAAATAATAACTGGTCACGAAGCGAATAGAAATGAGATTTTTCGGCTAAACTCTCATATACTAATTCTTCTGGCGGTTCTGCTAAATTGATTGTGGAGGAGTGAGTATCTGAGTTATTAAAATCAGCGCTACTTAAAAGTTTTAAATCTGATGAAGGAAGCAATTGTATCCAATTAATATGATTTTGCCACGAATCCAATACTGCTAAATCATGATTTTTAATGCGGATAATTTCGGGAAAGAGAAAATCAAGTTCATCATGTGATTCGCAGCTATTAATCACAGTGAGAGCATCTTGACAGATTTTATCTTGGAGATGAGACAGGCGATCGCTCACTGCTGAAACCTCATTCTGCACTTGATAAGTTGCAACAATCACCTGTTCAATTGCCCAAGCGCATTCGAGTCTGCGTAGTTGACCAGCTGCACAGGTTTCTTCCAGTAAATGGGGATTACTGTAATCTGCTAAAGCCGCAAATAACATTCCTCTGACACTATCAATCTCAGCGTTCCTCCGACTGAAATCTTGCAATTGCATCGCTGAACGGAAGCGGTTCATCGCCTGGATAAACACTCCATACGCCCTTACTAAAGCTATGCGATGTTGTTCAAATTTGATATCTTGGGCTACTTGCTCAATTATTTGCCTAATTTCTACACCTTGGTCTTTTAAAGCTTGTTTCAAGTCAATAAAACCGTTTTTGACTTCCAGCCTCATTTGCTCTACTTCTTTTCTTAATTTCATAGTTTGGTGCAGATTGACTGCTGTCAGTGCTACACCCGCTACTGTTCCCACACCAATCAAGGCTGTAGTTGCTTGCAGCACACCCAAGCTAGTCTGTATAGTTTGCAAGCCATTCAGTACTGCTGTAAAGCCTTGCTGAGTTTGATACATCTGCGCCCCACTCGTGACTAGATTAGAAGCTGCTATCAGTGGAGATAAAGGGCTGTTGTTGACTGTAGCACCAATAGCATGGGCAATAAACTGCCCGCTAACTGCATCTCTAGCCATGCTTAAGGGTACTCCATTGCTAAAGACTTGTAGATATTTACCAGCATCAATACCAGCTTGAATTGCAGACGCAAATTGGAACAGCATATTTTTAGGTTGCTAAAAGCTAATTTTCTTGAGCCTAACTGGTATAAAAAAGTAAAGATAACCGTATTTATTCGGTATATTAATTAATTTTGTCTAAATGTGGGCATACTAAGCCTGAAAACTCTATCGCCTTACATAGTTTATGGATACTTCACTGGTTAGTTCTCAGACTGTTGAGCTATTGTCGCAGATTACCGGACAAAAACTGACTCAAAAGAATCTCACCCCACCTGTGATATTTCTGGCAAATTTAGTCACGGTGCTGCTGGGAGTGATATTTGTAGATGGCACAGTAGCAGAGTCAGAAAAGCAACGTTTACTGACAACCCTTTATCGATTTAGTATTCCAGAAAGTCATGTGCGTAAGTTGACACATTTGATGATTAAGGGAGTCAAAGATAATCAAGTTTATAAGCAAGTTAATAACTTACTAGGATTGGCGGCTCCACTTTCAGAGTCAGAAAAGCTTTTGTTAATTGGATTTGGCTATGAAATGTCAGCAGCAGATAGCGAAATTGACTCACGAGAAAAAAAATATTTGGAGATAGTTGCCAAGCACTTAGGCATTAAACCACAACATTTAGCAATTTTAGAAGCTGGTTTTACTCATCAAGCAAATGTAGAGCCTGCTGCTTTAAATGAAGTGCATTTTTTACTCAATCCTGCTCGTTTTCAAGAACTGGATACTATATTTGTTAAGGCTGCTAGTGATATGTTAGCCACTCTACCTGCTAAACCAAAACACAAAATAACCAAACCGCATAGAAATGTATCTTACGGAGAATTGAAAAAGTTCCAAGAATATCGCAAACAAGTAAACAATTGTTGTTATCAACTATTTCAGATAATCCAAGACTGTACCAATCGTGGCTTCTTGCCTCACACTTTGATAGAGGAAGTAGAGGAAATATCTCAAAAAGTAAAATCTCAGCAGTTTAGGTTAGCAGTTTTAGGCGAGTTTAGCCAAGGTAAATCAACCTTACTTAATGCCTTACTAGGTGAAGAAATTCAACCTGTCAGAGAGATTCCTTGTAGTGGTATGGTAACAGTTTTAAAATATGGAACCCAAAAGCGGGTAGTCTGTCGTTATAAAGATGGACGGGAAGAAGAAATTCCTTTTGAGGAATATCAACTAAAGGCAACAATTTCAGAAGATGCAGCACTTGGATGTCTGAGTGATGAATTAGCACATGATGAAATTGATGAAATTGTCTTTGAGCATCCTGATTTAGAGTTATGTAGTAGTGGGGTAGAAATTGTAGATTCCCCAGGATTAAACGAACACCCTGACCGCACTGCTATTACTCAAAAACTGCTGAAGGATACGGATGCAGTGATATTCCTAACTAATGCTTCACGTTCTCTAACTCAGGTAGAACGCGACTTACTCCAAGATGTGAGAACTCAATTAAATCCTGGTAAAGAAAACGAACCTGCTAACAATCTTTTTGTAGTAGGAAATTTCATAGATTTAGTGCGTACCGAAAAGGGACGTGAGCAAGTACGACAGAGGATCGAAAGATTTGTACAAGGTCAAAATCCTATAGTTGCAGGTGAAAACCGCGTTCATTTTATTTCTGCTCAAGCTGCGCTGGATGCAATTTTGCAGGGAACTGAGCATGACTATTTGAAAGCCTTCCAAAATTTTACCCAGTCTATTGATAAATTTCTGACTTTTGACAGTGGAAAAGTAAAAATTAAGCACTTTATTACTCAAATCAATAGGATGGTACAAAAAAGTTTAGATGGATTATATCAATTTGAGGAGATTTTAAAGGGTAAAATTCAAATTTCTGAAGCAGAAAAGCAGAAAATCTTGGAAACCATAGGAGAAGCTAGTGGGCGAGATGTTAAAATTAAAATTTTAGCAGAAATTCAACAAAAAGAAGTAATTAAGCAAGCTACTGATTCATGGACTAAGTGGCGTGAAGAACTAAAAGAAAATATTATTCAACAAAGTAAATACTGGGATTCGGTACACAGTCCTGTTTGGAGTCAAGACAAACTCATTAAAGACTACATAAATAAATTTACTGAAACTATGTCGCAAGAGATAGATATATGGGGAAATAAAAAACTTAGAGATGTAATTTTGCTCAAAATCATTGAAGATTTAGATGCAAAAATAGCTTATGAGTTAAATGCAATTCAAAGCGAATTTCAAAGTATAGATATGCATATACAAACAAATTTAAGTCAACAAATTAAAGTTTCAAAAAATGTTATAAATGATGATATTACGGTTTTTGGAGGAATTGGTGGTGGTTTTGGGATTGGTGCTTTAGCTGCTGGATTAATGGTATTTACAGGAGTTGGTTTTATTGCCGTAATTGTTGCAAGTGTAGTTGCTACAATTGCAGGTTCGTTTGGTTTTGGAATGCTAAATTCGGATGGACTAAAAGAGACAATAAAGGGGAAAGTAATTGAAATAGGATTTCAAAAATTTAATGAGTCAATGGATAAAAATAAATTACCTGCGAAGTTAGATGAGATTATTGCCTCAGTCTTTGAAAACCGAGTTGAATCAGCTAGTCAAGTAATCACACAAGCGATCGCACTTTACGAAAATCTCCTCGAACAGCAGGAAAAGGCTCACAATGAAACCCTGGAACAACGTGAGGCTGAAAAGATGTGGATTTACCAAAAGCACCAAGAACTTGAGCAAGTACAGAATGGGCTGGAAATCATTCTCAGTAAATGTACCAGTGATAGTAAAAATTAAACAACTGAATCACCTGAAAAGGCATATTACAGCCATCCTCCACCCAGTTATATCTGGCTAAAATGCTCTAAGAAGCGATCTGCTTTTTTACATTCGCCAGTCTAATAATGTCATTTACAGATAAACGTCCTCTGGGTTGGTTGTTGCAGCAGTTTCAACTCCAGCCAGGTAAGCCCGCCCTTTCCTCTGGATTGCGTAGCCTTTTTATACTGGGTGTTCCAATTGGAATTGGCATCCTTACAGGTCATGCTGCTGAAAGTGCGATCGCCACTATGGCAGCTTGGTTCGTTGGCATGGTAAATGTTGACGGAGCCTACCGTCAGCGAGCGATTGCGATGATCGCAGCTACGATTGGGGTAACTATGATGTTCCTAATCGCAAGTCTGGTTAGCAGTCATCTCTGGTTAGCTGTCCCGACCACATTCTTGGTAATATTTATCACAGGTTTAGCGAATCTCTATGGCAACGTGGCTGCATCTGTCAGCTTGATTACTTCGATTATGTTTGTAATTGCGCTGGCTAGATTCGCTGCATTTTCTAATTTGTCTACTCTTATTCAACACTGTGGGCTATGTCTGGCTGGTGGAACATGGACAACTGTCTTGTCATTAGGACTATGGGTGGTGCGTCCTTATGTACCTGCAATGCAGATAGTCGCTAACTGTTATCTCTCATTAAGCAGATTTCTGGACTTGGCAGGCCACAGAGCATTAAATCCAAAAGATCGTCAGCAGTGGGAACAGCAATTTTTGCAAGCTCAGGATACTGTCATTCAGAACTTGACATCTGCCCGTAGCGTCTGGACAACTATCTGGACTAGGCAAAAAGGAGCTAACCTGCGGGGAAATCAGTTACTCGTATTAATTGAGGATATAAATCAAATTGTCAATTCTGTTGTGGCACTGAACGAACTGTTAGCGATCGCATCCGAACATCAACTATTTTCTCGGTTACAGCCAGAAATTCAGCAAGTGATACAACAGTTGGCAATTGCTCTGCAAATGTTATCACAAGCGATCGCCAAAGGAAAAAACTCACCTCACTTAGGGGATCTGGATCGGAGTCTTGAAGCACTAGAACACCAAAGGCAAGTTCTACGCTCTCAAGTCCTCAATCAAACCATCACTGCTCAGACAGATGACTATTTCGATCTAGTTAACCTTGGGAAGATTACAGCCAGTCTAACAAAGCTGGCAGAGCAAATTCATACTGATGCAGAGATTGTTACAGATTTAAGCCGGGGAAAACAGCGTAACAGCATTGCCCAGCGAGATATTTCCCCCCCAGCCCAACCAGAGCGTTCTACAATTATTGATACCCTACGCAATAACTTCACTTTTGATTCAGTCTTATTTCGTCATGCGTTGCGCCTAGCACTGATCACAACTTTTGCTGAATTAATTGCCTCACTATTGCAACTACCTAGAGGTTACTGGATAACGCTCACAGCTTTAGTTGCACTTAAACCTAACTTTGGCGGAACGTCACAGACAACAGTCCAAAGAGTCATCGGTACTATTTTAGGTGGAATTATTGGTATTGCTCTGATTTTACTAGTTAAGAATCAATTGGCGATCGCAGTTTGTTTCCTGCTGCTAGTGTTTGTGGCGATGTCGGTGCGATCGTTAAGCTACAGTATATTCACCATACTACTCACTCCCGCCATCATATTGCTACTCAACATTATTAGTGCAGGTGGCTGGAAGGTTGGAGTATTGCGGATCTTCGATAGCTTTGCTGGGGGTGCCTTAGCACTGCTTGGTAGCTATTTGCTTTTCCCGCGTTGGGAACGACAGCAACTTCCTGCACAATTGGAAAAGACAATTCGAGCTAATCTTGCTTACTTTCAACAGGTAATTGCTAACTATCTCCATATAGAACATAATGCGTTTGCTGATTCTATCAACATGCTACGCCACCAAGCAGCACTAGAAAACGTCAACGCTAACGCCGCAGCTCAACGATTGTTCAGCGAACCTCGTCACATTCAGGGAGAAATCGAACCTGTAATGACGCTGATGACATATATTCGTGGCTTTTTCAGTTCGGTAACAACTTTAGCAGAACATCTACGGGAATTTAGCGGCGAGTACCAATTTCCTGAACTCAAGCGACTTGCCGATACCATTGTCCAAGTTTTGGAAAACTTAGCAGATGCCCTTGGGGAGGGACAGCCACCCCAACCCTTACCAGCCCTGGATAGTTATCTCGAAGCAATTCACGACCAAATTCAACAGCTACATACTGCTCGGTTATCAGAAATTGCTACTAATTCCAACACTTTAACTCCCACATTACAAGCCGTTCAAGAACAAACTCCGCTCTCCACAGAACTGGATCGAATTGTTAATGAAATTAAAGTTATGCACTGTGTAATTGCTCGTCTGCAAGAATAATTTTCTTTACTGCTTAATTGTTGATTACTTTAGCGTTTCGTAGGAAAGCTTACCGTACTCCCAATACCGTTCGCTTAAGGAATATTATTCGTTGAGGCAGGCAGGGGGAACTGGGGTAGAAGAGAAGCAAGGGGGAAATATACTAATTGTCTATTAACTCTTTCCTCCTCTGCCTCTCCTGCTTTAAGAGCTTATCCGAACCGTATTGACTGTCTTTATCTGTATCAAAATCGTAGGTGTCGAGTGGTTTTACTTGAAATCTAGTCAAGAAGCTGAAACCATTTTATTTGAGAGATGCCATAGTTTGACGTCCAATCATTCCGTCTGCTCTTAATCCTTTAGACTTCTGAAATTTCATTACTGCTGAACGTGTCTTGTTATCAAAGACACCATTCACACTTGCGGTATAGAATCCTTGCTGTTTTAAAAGATTCTGAGCATTTTTGACTGCTTCTCCTCTGCTACCTACTGTCAGTACGCTACTATGGTTTGCCATACCATTATTATGGTTTGCCATACTATTAGACTTGTGCATACTATTAGACTTGTGCATAGCATTAGGCTTTTTCATGCTGTTACCTTGCTGGGTATTTTGTGCAACGTAGGTAGTAGTAGTCGTATTGTGGGTTTTATTATTGCTTAAAGAATAAGCAGGCACAGCAGTAGCTAAAGTCAAGGCAGGGAGCAAAGCAAGTACTTTCCAATTCATCTTTTTGTTCCTTCTAACTATGAGAATTCTGACAATTTTGATTAGAAGAGTCATCCAAATAAGGGTTAGTGCCTTATAGTGATTCTCCTGGGTAGACTCTGGTGTGTGGGTTTATTATAGAAGGAGTCTATTTTTTAACCCAGAGCTATAGCATCACACATTATATTGACAGAGCTATTGCAAAATTGTGACAAAAGCATGACTAATTTATTTAGAATTGTGTCGCCCAAAGTCTTACTCTTGATTGGTGAGAATTTCCTAAAATCCTTAAATCACCGCTAAAAAAAATGGCGATCGCACTTGCAAAATCGTGTATTAGTATATGGTAATAGAACAGTAGTATTTGAGTAAATGATGCTCAAGGGACTGGAAGTCGCAGCTATACAAAAAAGTAATATTAAGAGTTCTCACTCAGTTTGCAAAAGCAAAGTTAAATAGTTAACAGCCTAGCAGTAAGAAGATATTATGAACACTGACAACTTTATCGTCCGCCCAATGAACAGGTCGGAAATGGATTTGGCGATTACTTGGGCAGCAACCGAAGGTTGGAATCCAGGAAGCTATGATGCTCAATCTTTTTATCAAACTGACGAAAGCGGTTTTTTTTTGGGTGAGTTGAATGGTGAGCCGGTGGGGTGCATTTCTGCTGTTGCTTACGATCCACACTTTGGCATTCTAGGTTTTTACATTGTGAAACCCCAGTTTCGTGGGCAGGGGTTGGGTATGAAAATTTGGAAGACAGCAATGGACTATCTGGGTGCTGATCGTAACATCGGCTTGGATGGTGTAGCAGCTCAACAAGATAACTATAAAAAGTCTGGTTTCCAAATCGCTTATAACCATATTCGTTATGAAGGGGTAGGTGGCGGTATTGTGCCTGCTGGGATCGTGGATCTGAAAACAGTGCCTTTTGAAGAGTTGGTGGCTTACGATCGCCAATTTTTTCCTTCTAAGCGATCGCTGTTTCTGCAACATTGGATTGAACAGGCAGAGAGTACTGCTTTCGGGTTTATCAAAAATGGATATCTTGCTGGTTACGGAGTTATCCGGTCTGCCCATACAGGTTTTAGGGTTGGGCCACTGTTTGCTAATGATGAACAGATTGCTGAAGCATTGTTTCAAGCCTTGCTTGCACAAAATCCTCATGCTTCAGTGTTTTTTGACGTGCCAGATACAAATCTACAAGCGATTGACCTAGTTCAACGTTACCAATTGCAGCCAGTCTCTCAAACTGCTCGGATGTACACTAAAGAAATTCCTACTTTACCTATTAATCGCATCTTTGCTGTGACAAGTTTAGAACTAGGTTAGAGACGTACAAACAATGTGTTTACACCTCTACTATACAATTCCACTGTTAGCGCCTGAATTTTTCTTTTAGTTTGCGTGCGTCAAACTTGATACCTTTTAAAAGGTCAATTGTTAACAAGAGCTGCGATCGCAGCAAGCAGTTTGGCGGGATCGACTGGTTTAGCGATATGGAGTTGAAATCCGGCTGTAAAAACCTGTTTTTGTATCGTTTCTGCGGCGTAAGCAGTTAGGGCGATCGCGGGAATTTCTCCACCTAAATTCGCGGGCATTGCTCGTAACTTGCGGATCAAAGTATAACCGTCAATATCTGGCATACCTAAATCGCTCAATAGCAAATCTGGCTTTGATTGCATAATTGCAGTCAGTGCTTCACTGGCAGATGCTGCGATCGTCACAATTGCTCCTTGCTGTTCTAATAGAAACGCTAGAAAGTCACGGGTATCAGCATTATCATCTACAATTAACAAACGTATTCCTTCTAGTGGAGCATAAAGCATACAGAATGGATAGGAATTCTCTAATACTTCGTGATTTTCCCTTTCTAATTCCAAATCTTGAAACACAGGTAGGCTAACTGTAAACGTTGCACCTTGTCCTTCTCCAGGACTTTCTGCCCAAACTGTACCGCCATGTAACTCGACAAGTTGGCGCACAATCGCCAAACCAAGCCCTAGCCCACCAAAACTTCGGGTTGTAGCACTATCTGCCTGACGGAAATACTCAAATACATGTGGCAGAAAGTCAGCACTAATACCCTTACCCGTATCACTGACTCTCAGTTGTACCTGAGAATTAATCTGTTTTAAGTAGACTTCCACCTGTCCACCAGATGGTGTGAATTTAACGGCGTTAGAGAGCAGATTCCAAATAATTTGTTGAATACGATTACTATCACCCTTTACCTGTCCAATTCCTGTATCCAAATGAAGATTAATTTGAATAGACTTTGCTTCTGCTGCCAATTGCACTGTCTCTAAAGCAGCTTGAATAGTAAAAACAAGATTAACTGTTTCTAAATTAAGCCCTAGCTTGCCCCGGAGAATGCGAGAGATATCCAACAAATCTTCAATCAACTGAGCTTGTAGTTCAGCATTTCGTTCGATGGTCTCAAGGGCACGCACAGTAGTAGCTTCGTTTAATGAGCGATTTTTCAGTAGCTTTGCCCAGCCCAAAATTGGATTAAGAGGAGAACGAAGTTCATGAGAGACAATTGCTAAAAATTCATCTTTGATGCGGTTTGCTGCCTCAGCAACTTCTTTCGCCTTTTGACATTCTTCTGCTATTGCTAGAGCCTGATCGCGTAGGTTTTTATATTCCTGAACTCGGAACGTTAAATCTGTCAAATCTTCAATTGAAAAAAGAGCATAAAATCTATTTCCATCCAATGCAGACACAGCAGTAACAGTTGTGT
This sequence comes from uncultured Nostoc sp., assembly GCF_964245575.1. Classification (GTDB taxonomy): domain Bacteria; phylum Cyanobacteriota; class Cyanobacteriia; order Cyanobacteriales; family Nostocaceae; genus Nostoc. The sequence goes on from NZ_CAXTNP010000117.1 coordinate 17,083, forward strand.
GTTGAATCCGGTATTTATATTTAGATATAGGTACAGGAATAATATATTTATGCAGTTGAGAAGAAAAAATTGCCGGAGGGCCGCCTTGAAAAATTTGGTGCAAACGGCTAGCGTAACGAGGTTGATTCAGATGAGGAAAATATTCATGAATAGAAATTCCCAACATTTTACTTCTCGGAATTTTTGTCCACTCCTCTAAGCAAGAGTTCCAGAAGATAACAATATAATCTGACTGTAGAACAAAAGCTCCTAAAGGAATTTTATCTAAAAGGCTAAATTTTTCCTGAGCTTGTTCAATTATATTCATTGTATTATCAAAGTTTTTTAATACCTTTTTCAACAACTTTTGCTAATATTATATTATTGGATTATTTCCATTTCCTCCTTCATTGCAGTGATGAGGGCATCAAAAGTGCCCACCAGAAAGATTAAAATAATATCTCCGATAATTTCTAAGCGTTCAATTGTGAAATTGGCTTGTGCTAGTAAGATTTTTGAATCGCTCTCATATGCAGATAACAATAAATTGTCAAGCGTATCTTCTAAATAAACGGGCAATGTGTAGTTTACATGTCGCTTTAGCACATTAGTGAGTGAACCCATTACCCCATTTATGACAATGTTACCAATTTCGCTCAGGGTGCCAATTTTTACTGCATCTAGGTCAGCCGATCCTGAATCTTCACCTGTAAGCGCTGCAACCAATGTTGATGCGCTGTCAGTTGGAAAAATTAAGCTAGCAGTGCCATAGAAAGAGCCTGTAAAGCGTAGTTTTACAGATGCCAAAGTCTCATCATGAAAACGTTTTGTTAATTCTTGATGGGCATCGGCAGCAGTTAAAACTTTAACAACCGGAATTTTCAGACGAATGTGAGAGTCTACCATTTCATTAAGTAGACTTGCTGCTCGACCGACTCCAATATTAATTAACTCTTGCAGGGCATCCAGTTCTTCTTCTGTGACATTCATGAAAACTTATTCCTTAGTATTAAGAACTTCCTGGACTGCCTTTCGCAATTCACTTTCTTTTGGCGGTTTATTAATAAAGTTGACTGCGCCCAAGTCATAACTTTGATTGCGTGCCCCATCTTGGATATCGGCAGAAATGATAATGGTCGGAATTTTTAATTTTTTCTCTTGCATAGCTTTCAGAAATTCAAAGCCATTCATATCTGGCATTAGAAGATCCGCTAATACACAATTTGGCTTATGGTTGTAAACCATTTCTAATCCCTCACGCCCATTAGTTGCTTCGATAATTTCATAACCATCGATTTGCAGAAACTTACGGATCATTCTGCGAGAAAAAGCTGCATCATCGATAATCAAAACCATTGCCATCAGCTTTCTCCTTTTATGCTTTAGCTTAATAATTATTGATTTAGACTAATTAGCCTATATTATTAATTAAAATGAATGAATTCAAGAATAAATAAATATAATTTTACAATTATCAATAATGATAGTTTCGGAAAAATTATCAACCTCGCTGAAACTATAATGCTATGCTGTGGAGCTAAAATTATTAATAATGGTAACTTTTAAAATTTGTTAAGTATTTGAAATTCGATCTAATTGCAGCTTTTCTATCCGTTGCCAATGCAAAATTTTTGTGTGGTAGATATAGGTTAGACAGTCGATTTATTGCAGGCTCATGCCATTAAGATACATTTTGAGGCATAGCTGCTTGACATAGTTTGAGTAGTACCAAGGTTGGTAGGATTCGAGAAACTGACGTTAGCAAAGCGGGGCGGAACGCACGTCGCATTGTTTGCACTTGTAACACTGTCTATCTTGACGACGACTATTCTTGAAAGTTTGAGTTGAATGGCAACGAGAACATTGCCTGTCTTTAAACTATATCATTAGGGCAAATATAATGTCTCCAGCCTGAGAAAAGACAAACATCTCTCTTTAGATAGAGATTGCTGAGGTTTAATATTAAATTAGTACTAAAATAAGATATACTTTTTACTTTATTAACCAATGGAGTTAAATGAAATTGACGATGATATAGAAGCATTTCTCGTTGAAAGCTATGAGAACTTGAATCAAATTGAACGAGATATTATTGAGCTAGAGAAAGCATCAGAAGAGGGAGAAGCATTAGTTCGGATTTATCGCTCACTCCACACGCTTAAAGGGAATTGCGGCTTTTTACCGTTTCCTAATTTGGAATCACTTGCTCATGCTGGGGAGAATTTGCTCTCGTGTCTGCGCGATCGCACGATCGCAATCACCCCTGATATTATTAGTATTTTACTACAAACAGTTGACAGCATTCGGCAAATCCTGTCTCAAATTCAAGCTACAAAGCATGATGGCGATCGCAATTATTCAGCAATAATTGGGGCTTTAACCCAATTGTCAAAAACTGAACAGACTCCAAAAGTCTCTCAATCGCATGAGCCTGCTGTTAATATACAAACGCTACAAATAGATACAGCAGGTAGTGAGTCTGTTGAGTCTCTCAATCACGAACTCACAGAAATATCAACTTTGACAACATCAGAATCTACTTATATCCGAGTCAATGTTAATCTGCTAGACCAGATAATGAACCTAGTGGGTGAACTCGTTTTAGCGCGTAACCAGGTAATCGGATTTAGTACAAAGTTTAAGGATAATGGTTTTGCTGCTACCTGCCAGCACCTTAGCCTACTTACAGCCGAGTTGCAGTCAGGGGTGATGAAAACTCGGCTGCAACCAATTAGTTCCATTTGGCAAAAGTTCCCTCGCGTCACCCGCGATTTGGCGATCGCTTCCGGTAAACAAGTTGAGGTGGACATGGAGGGGGCAGATACTGAACTAGACAAAAGTATTATTGAAACAATTAAAGACCCCTTGACACACTTATTACGCAATTGCATCGATCATGGGATTGAATTACCAGCCGAGCGGATTGCTTGTGGAAAGCCAAGCTTAGGACGGCTATTTCTCAGAGCCTTTCACGAAAGCGGCAAAGTCAATATTGAAATTGGCGATGATGGTCGCGGTCTGAATTTAGAACGAATCAAAGAGCGATCGCAGCAACTTGGTTTAGTGAACGCTGTGCAGGCTGCAACCATGAGCGAATCAGAAGCGATGAACTTAATTTTTTTATCCGGCTTCTCGACTGCTGAACAGGTAACTCACCTTTCCGGGCGAGGGGTTGGGATGGATATTGTCAAGAGCAATATTGAGAAGATTAACGGAACGGTTGAAATTCACAGCCAACAGGGACAAGGAACAACCTTTAAAATCAAGATTCCGTTGACATTGGCAATTATTCCAGCATTGATTGTCACTAGTGGCAGCAATAGCTATGCTATTTCCCAAGCGAGTCTACAAGAGCTAGTACGCCTAGAAGCACAAGCACTCAATAGTATTGAGATATTATACGATGTGCCTGTATATCGCTTGCGGGGTAATCTTGTGCCATTGGTTTACCTCAATCAAGTGTTTCACCAGGATAGTGTCAGCAATTTAGAAACACTCAGTCTGGTAATTGTGCAAGTTGATAACTATCGCTTTGGACTGGTCGTGGACACAATTGAAGATATCCAAGACATTGTAGTTAAACCTTTGGGAAAACAGTTAAAGGCGCTATCCCTATTTGCAGGAGCCACTATTTTAGGGGATGGCACAGTGGCATTAATTATTAATGTTGTCGGTTTGGCAAACCGAACTGGTATAACCGCCAAACAAAAGCAGTTATTGAGCGAGAATGGTGCAAATAGCCAAGAGCAAGCAGATGATCGCCAAACAATTTTGCTGTTTGAAGGCCCCCAAGGCGCACGCATGGGCATTCCACTGGCGATCGCCTTTCGGCTGGAAGAGATTCTTGCTTCTGCTGTCGAAAAAGTGGGTAATCAGGATGTGTACCAGTCTTATGGTCAAATTCTGCCACTGATTGATCTTTATAAGATATTTTCTGATAGCGATCGCAATCACTTTAATGATCAGGCTTTGGCGACAGTTGCAGAAACACTCCAGATAATTATTGTCTCTCCATACTCAGAACTTAGTGTTGGGCTAGTGGTGGATCGCATTCTCGACATTGTGGAAGAACCACTGACGATTAAAGGTATCCCTAGTAGACCTGGTGTGCTTTTCTGTGCTGTAATTCAAGGAAAAATCACAGAAATACTGGACATTGAGACTGTAATTCGGATGGCTAACCCTCATTTGCTGCAATTAGCGACTCATGAATGAACAACAAATTTGCACATTTTTTCTCAAAGGAGTTTACTTTGGTATTGACGTGCAACACGTTCAAGAAGTGATTCGTCCCCAAGCAATGACTCGTGTACCTTTAGCACCACCAGATATCTGTGGGTTAATTAATTTACGTGGACAAATTATTACTGTCATCGATTTGCAGCGTCGATTAGAGATGAGCGAACCGCAGACACAATCAACTACAAAACTTGTAGATGCAGTCCAGGGATTTAATATCGTTATATGTTCCGATCGTGAAGTAGTCAGTCTGCTCGTCGATTATGTAGGAGATGTTTTAGAGTTCGCACAAAACACCTTTCAACCCCCACCCGCAACGTTAAAAGGTAGAATGCGTCAGATGCTAGCAGGAGCTTACCCGCTCCCAGACGGATTTCTGTTAGTTCTAGACGCTGAGAAAATTCTAGATGTTAATTTAACAAATTAGATTATCGAATAATTCAGGAGCGCTTTGCAATGACTACAAATCGGACTGGGAAAACAGCCAACTCAAAATCTCCCTCGGTGGATAGTGCAGATTCGCAACCGACCGATGACAGTGTGACAAAAGTACAATTGCAAGCGTTACTAATAGCACTGAAGGCTGCAAAAAACGGTGATTTTACCGTCCGTTTAGCTGATGAGAATAATCAACTGGGTGAAATTGTCTCAGTTTTTAATGAATTGGTGAGTTTAAATCAAAACTTTGCTAACGAAGTTAATCGCTTGGCATCCGAGATTGGTATCCAAGGAAAGCTCGGTTCTCAAGCCGTTGTCAAAGGAGCCGGTGGGAGTTGGAAAGAATCGCAGGGCAACTTGAATCAGATGTCTACAAATTTAAAAGAGCAGATAAAAGGTATCAATGAGGTCACCCTTGCCGTCGCTCAAGGAAATTTATCCAAGCAAATCGAGGCAAGCAATGCAGGAGAGTTTAAGCAGCTCACAGATAATGCAAATCAGATGATTAGCAGCCTGAGGTCTTCAATCAGACAGATGACAGAGGTGGCAACAGCAGTTGCATCTTCTTCAGAAGAACTGACCGCAGTCAGCAAAGAAATGACTGAGAACGCCGAACAAACAGCCGAACAGGCCACTTCTGCGTCTGCCTCTGCTGAACAGGTAAGTCAGAATACCAATACAGTTGTGACTGCCGTGGAAGAGATGAATGCTAGCATTCGAGAAATTGCGAAGACCGTTACTCAAGGAGCAAAAGTCACGACTGAGGCAGTTAAAACAGCTGACCATACAAATGAGACAATTAACAAACTCGGTCAAAGCAGCATCGAAATTGGCAAAGTTATTAAAGTTATTACCGCGATCGCAGGGCAAACAAACTTATTAGCACTGAATGCTACGATTGAGGCGGCTAGAGCCGGGGATGCAGGTAGAGGATTTGCCGTAGTCGCAAACGAGGTGAAAGAATTAGCCAAACAAACGGCAAGTGCGACTGAAGATATTAGCTTGCGAATTGAAGCAATTCAGACAGATACAAAAAGCGCTGTTCAAGCCATTACTCAAATTACTAGTATTATCAATCAAATCAACGACTTCCAAAGCACGATCGCCAGTGCTATTGAGGAACAAACTGCAACTACGAATGAAATTGGTCGAAATATGGCTGAGGCAGCCAAAGGAACATCAGATATTGCCAAAAATATTGGAATTGTGGCACTTAATACTCAAAGTACAACTACAGGAACTAGTAATACATTAGAGGCAGCCACAGAACTGTCTCGAATGGCAATAGATTTGCAGAAAGTCGTCAATCAGTTTAAGTATTAAGAGGAGGCAGGAGGCAGGGGGCAGGGGGCAGGAGGCAGGAGGGTAGAGGAGATATATTTGAAAATGCAACAATAAGTCTTTGAACTCCATTAAAGAGGCTTTGAACTCCATTAAAGAGTGTTTGAACTCCATT
>NZ_CAXTNP010000118.1:0-23141 GCF_964245575.1 uncultured Nostoc sp.
CAACAATTATCAATCCAAAGCTGGGAACTGCTACAACTATAGAACCCATTTGGGATCTATCCATTCGCCAACCGCTTGAGCATCAGTCGAATGAAACACAGATTGAGTTTTGCTGTCGCATGACTTAAGGTGCGCTCAAAGTTTTTGACTAGGCTCTTACACCGCTCCATCCAAGCATTCGACCGTTCAATGATCCATCGTGTTGCAACTGGGACAAACCCTGCTTTGCCTTGGGCTGCAATTTCTGCTTTCGTCGGCTTAGGTGCAAGTTGACTTCTATCTTGGTCAGGACTTGTGGATAGCGTTGTTGCTCTCTCGGTGCTAATGGTGTTCGGGTGATAGCCGTGGTCGAGCAAGATGGTAATCTTAGGAATGTTGACAGGCTTGGCTCGAAAGTAATCTTTTGTTGTGGCTCAAGAGTTCGATTAAGCCTTGGTCATCGGTCACACTTGCTTTGGTGCAATGTGTAAAAAATGGTATTCCCAGCGTATCAACAGCGAGATGTCGTTTGATGCCATTGGTGCATTTGTAATGACAGAACCCTTTAGATTCAATGCTGGCAGTGCAGGTATTCTTCACAGCTTGCGAGTCGATGATCAGCAATCTTGTCCACTTCGGTTTTTTTTGGCTTGTTGCCGCACCTGTGAATGCAACGCACTCATTATCCCTTTTAGAACCCCATCCACACGCCACTGCTTGTAATCCCAGAAAACGGTCAAGTAGGGAGGCAAGTCTTTCGGCAAATCACACCAGTTACAACCATTTTTTAGTTGGTAGAAGATGCCATCCAGGATTTGGCGCTTTGTCCATCGCGGTGGTCTGGTTTTCTGCTTCTTTGGCAGTAATGGCTTAATTAGTTCCCACTCTTTATCGCTTAAGCTGCTGCTATACGGCATTTATTTTTGATTCTAGCTCATTGCCAGAGATCCCAAATGGGTTCTATTGCACTCAACTGAGAAGGGCTATATTAGTTATCCCATTACTTGGAATAAATTATGTACAGCCTTTGGTGCTTGGTCGTGTGACCTGTTTGTTTCCACCTGCAAACAATACAATCCTGGTGCAAGCTTGTTAGGGTTTAGAATTAACTGGTATTGGGTATCTTGTGTTTGCTGCAACGAGACAATAACTTTCTCCTGTTGTGCATTGGCATCAACTAAGGTAATAATAGCGCTTAATCCTTCAAAATTTCTTGTGTGTTCTAAGATATCAGATGACACATTAATAATTTCAGCGCTCATTATTACTTCTTCATCAGGGAGGTACAAGTCATCAACGCTAATACTAATACCTGCTGTTTGTGTCCCTGACTGAATAGTTTGAGGGTTTTGAAAGTCCTCTATATTATTTTGCAGTCGCATTAAGTAAGACTGAAGCAAATTCCACACCTGAACGTTGCTTTGCAGTACACCATGAGACTCTATTAAAGGTACATCTTGCAGTTTCTTTGATAATTTAATTGGTATTGCAGACAACAGGGGTACGGTATCATCACCAGTCGCGTAATTAGCATCGAGGGGTTCTTGAGTATTTGGATTTAGTGGTAGCGTACTGTTGCTTACTTCCAATTTACCATTGGTGAGGCTGGCTGATTGAAAAGTGCTTTTCTGCCCTACACCAATTATGGGTTTAAATTCATAGGTCGTTTGATTATTAGGCTCGTTGATTAATTGTAAAAATTCCCGTGCTTCTGTGGCTCGTTCTTTGTCTACGCCCAAGATACCATCTGTTTCGGCTACCCTCTGCCAATTTTCATGGTTCTTCATTACTGGGTACATTGGCAATAACTGATATGCTGAGGTGAAGGAACGCAATACATCCGTTAAGGCTGGTAGTGGTCGCTTTTGATAGCCATTAGCAAGAAAATTCAGTGCTTTTACAGAGCCACGGTGGGGGGTGCTTAAAGTAATTAAAGCCTTGCAGTGTTCTCTACCGCCCAAATGTTCTAGATAGTAACGGGAAACTAAGCCTCCCATGCTATGAGCTATTAAAATTACCTGAGCATCAGGATATGTCTCTTGCCATAAGAGTAATTTCTTATCAATCAGCTTCTTTAATAATCTGGCTGATACTCTATTATCTCGTCGCCAGTCGTAGGCAAACTCAAAAAAGTTAGCGGGGGTATGAGAGTCAATTTTACCAAGTGTGACTTGAAAATTTTTGATCAGCTGATTTCTTAAATACAAGTAACCGTCAACCTTGAAAAACCCAGGAACTAAGGTTGCATCTTGGATTAAACCTGTCGCTTTGATACCATCGTCCAAGTAATCTCTTTCTGGATCGTCTTCAATTATTATTAGTTCTTCAAGTAACGAACGTCGAGTAAATATCTCCCTAGTTGCTCTGGTGGCTACTTGGAGTGATATATTCCAGATATCTGAACCGTTTTTTTGTAGTACGCTGCCCAAAATTCCAGGCAATTAACACTACCATATCTTTCATTAGCTTTTTTTGCATTAGCTTACACTCCTGATTAAGGTTTGGCTTGACTGTGTAACACCTGTAACAGGGGGTGAACTTTTTGGCAGGTAATTTCTATCACTTGAATATTCACAGTGAAGCTCCTATGAGCTTGCAAGCGACAATACCAAGAGTAATTGGGGGAGTAATTGTGTAATTGTACTGTTTACGAGCCATAGCTCAAATACATGAGATGGCTATTTTTCGGAAAAATTGAAAAACTAAAAAAAATAGGCGTTGCATAAATGCGGGATGAATCACTAAAATACACGTATTTCGCTATACTTGAAATAATGAAGTAATAATCGAATTGGCCAATACACAGTAGAACGCCTCAATTCATCCCTCAATTACGCAACGTCGGTGTAGACCATCAGAAGCGATCGCCCTACAATGGAAGCATATCAGCCACAAGTCTATTACATTTGAGCAAGCAATTAAAATCCCTAAAAAGCAGATTCCATAATACTTTTGACTTTTGACTTTTAATTTTTGACTTCCACCTTGCGGTACTAGCCCTCAAAAATGGATTGAAGACCGGGAATATCGTAAACCTTACCAATGCAGACACACTAGCGATAACTTGATTTGATAAACAGTGTAAGTGAATAATCCTGCACTTCCCCATCCCCAATTTCTCTGATGATGGCGATGAAAATTGCCTGCGCCTAAAAAATAGTAGTGGTGTTTGATCATCACCAATTATATGCTGAGAGGATAGTCAATAGCTAACTATTAAGTTCCTCATCTGGACTTTATGCTAGGTGTCAAATTCAGTAATTTGAATAAAATTTCTACATAAACACACACTGATGCAGCTTGATTTGCTTGAATAGCTATATTGATAGGACATTCATACGAGAGCAATTCACAATCCTGATTATGGCAAGTAAATTCATTGATGTTAGGGAATATACTGTCAGGGCGCACAAAAGACAGATTCATACTCGTGTTTTCCAGTTTGTCTGTAAAGAGTGTAACGATCTGACAAAACGTGAGACTTTCGGGCCTCGACCCTTATATTGTGAGAGATGTCGCCCTCCCCAACCCCCTAAGAAATCCCAGCCAACATCTCACAAAGCAAAACCCAGAGCAATGTCTTACAAAAGTGACATCAATTTAAATTAATTAAAGCCTTATGACTCAAAATGGACAATTAGAACCACCACCTGGCACCTTTGTCTCACCACTGTTGGAATTACGAGACTATTATGCTCGTCTCGCAGAAGAGTATGAACGCCTCTTTGTGCAGGCGCGATCGCAGCTGGATCATGTAGAAGCGTTATTATCTAACTGGTCTTTTTCTGATGCCAACAATCAGATATCAAGTCTGACGGCGGCTGATGAAACCTCAAACCTTTCCCAAGAAGGCCCTGTGCGGTTTTTATCACCTCTTGATGATATCGATGAAATCAACTTGGTGGAGTCTGTGCAGTCAGAACTTGCAGACAAAGACTTGGTTGAGATCGATAATTCTTTTTCTGCTGCTGTTGATACAAAAGAGAGTCAACCTTCAACTACATCGCCAGATCCAAAGATCGCCCTAGAGAACAACGATAGTTCAACGAAGGTAGCCGAAATCCCCATGCTACCCCAGTATCAGCACGCTCTTTCCCGAATGGAAGCCATAAAACAGCTATTGCAAGAGCAGATAGGTACTGTGTGTCATATCGATTTTATCGTGCGATCGCTTTATGGAGAGTTAGATTCCAGTCTATTCAAAGTAGTTAAAGGTAGGGTTCAATCTTCCCTCACCCAAGGCAGAGAAAGGAATTACTGGGTAACTATTCCTGATGAACCAGGTTGTTATACTCTGGATTTAAGTTTGGTAGCCCCAAGTAACCGCAATGGTGCTTCTAGGAGCATCAAAAACAAAAACAAGAAGCCTTTTGTACCCCCGACAAAAGCAGTACCGATGCTCAAAGCCTTTGAGGGTCAATTCTTAATTGATGCCCTCACCTCTCTGTTTGAAGAAAATCCAGGTCAAGTTTTCAGCGTTGCTGAAGTCATCGCCGGAATTTATGGAGAACTAGATTCTCAGCAACTTCGAGAGGTCAAAAATAAGGTACTGAACGAATTATCTAGAGGCTATCGAACAGGCAGATTCTCTAGGGTTCCTAACCAAATTGGCTTCTATACTTGGGACTCCAATATGATATTGGAGGGTAATTCTCGTTAGATTGGGGATTGGGGATTGGGGATTGGGAATTGTTATTCTTTTGCTGTCTCTTTGACCCTCTGCCCTTCTATTGTCTGTTCCCTGTTCCCTGCTCCCTGCTCTCCCCCAGTCCCCAGCCCCCAATCTGCCTATCCCAAAAACAGCTTGTATGCCGGATTCTTGTTTTCATCCCAATAGCGATAGCCCAGGTTATCGAGAAAAGCTTGCCACTCTTCCATCTCGTACGGGGGAACCTGGATACCAACAACGATTCGTCCGTAGTCTGACCCATTGTTGCGGTAGTGAAAAAGACTGATATTCCAATTGGGACTCATGGAAGTAACAAACTTCATCAATGCACCGGGACGTTCGGGAAACTCAAAACGGTAGAGCAATTCATTGTGAGCCAGGAGAGAATGCCCACCCACCATGTGCCGCAGATGTAATTTAGTTAGTTCGTCGTCTGTTAAATCAAGAGTTTCAAATCCTTGAGCTTCAAAGGTTTCTACCATCTTTGCAGCATCGGCACGATTTTGAATTTGCACACCGACAAAAATATGGGCTGTTTTTTCATCGGCAATGCGATAATTAAACTCTGTAAGATTACGGTTGCCAATACATTCACAAAACTGGCGAATACTTCCCCGTTCCTCTGGAATTGTGACTGCAAAGATAGCTTCGCGACGTTCGCCGAACTCTGCCCGTTCTGCCACAAAGCGGAGGCGATCAAAATTCATGTTTGCACCACAGGCGACAGCAATTAAGGTTTGTCCCTCGATTTGCTCTCGTTCTGCGTAGGCTTTGGCAGCTGCGATCGCCAATGCACCAGCTGGTTCTAAAATGGATCGCGTATCCTCAAACACGTCTTTAATTGCAGCACAAGTATCGTCTGTACCCACCAAAATGATTTCATCTACATACTGCTGACACAAACGGAAGGTTTCTTCACCTACTTCTCGCACCGCTACCCCATCAGCAAATAACCCCACTTGAGACAAGCGCACGCGATGTCCGGCTTTTAGCGACTGAGACATCGCATCAGCATCTACTGGTTCAACCCCAATAATCTTGATTTCGGGACGCAAGCGTTTTACATAAGCCCCAATCCCAGAAATTAATCCGCCCCCTCCAATTGCGACAAAAATAGCATGGATGGGTTGCTGATATTGTCGTAAAATTTCCATCCCGATTGTTCCCTGTCCAGCAATGACATCAGGATCATCGAAAGGATGAATAAAGGTCAAACCTTTTTCTATTTCTAATTCACGGGCATAGCTATAAGCATCGTCGTAGGTGTTTCCATGTAACACGACTGCTCCACCCCTCATTCTAACCGCGTCCACCTTGACTTGGGGTGTGGTTACTGGCATGACGATAATCGCTTTGGTTCCCAAGCGATTGGCTGCAAGGGCGACTCCTTGAGCATGGTTTCCCGCAGATGCTGCGATTACACCCTGTGCCAATATATCTGGTGGTAGCTGCACCATTTTGTTATAAGCACCACGCAGTTTAAAAGAAAATACTGACTGCATATCCTCACGTTTCAGCAGCAGTTGATTATTCAGCCGCGCAGACAAATTTGGGGCATACTCCAGTGGTGTTTCCTGGGCAACATCGTACACACGGGCAGTCAGGATTTGGATGAGGTAGTCGCAAAACATGGGCGTCAAGGTGTTAGCAAATGCCGGATGGAAACTAATTTTACGTTACAAGCGATCGCACTGGTTTTATTTAATTACACACCCTCAAAATTTTGAGTGAATAAAATTTAAAAATTACTAATACTGTTTGAAGAGAAATCAGTTCAGTAATTGAATTTTTTTAGTGACCTTAAATTCAGTGCGATCGCTGGTAAATTTATTTTAAACGAGTTTCGCTAACTGTCCGAGTATTTAGATCAACAGATAACTATAATGTTGCTTATGAACATAACTTCTCAATTTATGTTAAGGTATGCATTAAAGATTAAATTCGGCTGTATAGTTTGTTTTTATATATACTTGTATTACAGACCTCTCCGGATCTAAATCTCTACACCCCCTGATTCTGGAGACATTCTATGTCAATTTACGTCGGTAACCTATCTTATGAGGTTAAAGAAGATGACCTCCGGCACGTCTTTGCAGAATACGGAACGGTAAAAAATGTTCAATTGCCTATTGACCGAGAAACAGGCCGGATGAGAGGTTTTGGCTTTGTAGAAATGGAATCAGACGCACAAGAAACAGCAGCGATTGAGGCCCTTGATACTGCTGAGTGGATGGGTCGGAGCTTAAAAGTTAATAAAGCCAAGCCCAAAACAGACGGAGGTTCCTCAGGCGGTAGACGAGGTGATGGTGGTTCCTCTCGCCGCTATTAAGGTTTAAAACTAAGAATTTAACTCTAAAGTCTTGAGGGCAGACAAGGCGTCTGCCTTTTTTTGTGCTTTGGTTGACTGGAGTATTTACCAATGAACCCAGAAGCTAAACATATTGTTAGCGAACTAAGGCGTGAGTTCTACTCTAACTTTGCTACTGCTATGAATATACCGGTGAGCATAACTGGTACATCTTATAGTAGTAATTCACCGATCGCATCTTGGATGGATCATAGGCAAAGACTGAACTATCTAAATGTATACGCTTATACAGCACCTGATGAATTTGTCCCATTGCGCCCATTCATTCTTCGACTGGCTATTAACAAGAGTGCTGGTAGAATCACGACGTTCAAAAAAGGACAAGTCTGCCGAGGTCTTAATTTGATGTGGGACTTTGAGTTAACTGTACTACCAAAAGAAATTTTAGACTTTCTTCCCTGGATAGTTAATTTAGTTGAGTCCCATGACAAAAGTTCGCCCTTATTGCTACAATCACCACCCCATTCATTTGAATTAGAAGTGCCAGAAGTCGGGTTATTTAATAACGCATGGACTCAAAAAGCTTGGCTGCTTGCAAATTCCACAATAGACTTATCCGAAATATAATCTGCATGCATAAAAAATGGTAGAACCTAAATTTGAACGTCTACCATTTGTCTACCATAATGAAAAATCTTACAACTTTAATATTTGCCTATATATTCTACATATACAGCAATCCTATTTGATTGCGTAAAAAAATCTAAGTATATGTAAGGTGCATTAGTACGGAGTCCGTAACGTACAAAAATACTCTTACGGTGCCGTACTTTCGTCTAACACAACGTCAGTTCGCTCAAGTCGGGAAACCCGCCCACACGACTGCCTCCCCTACGTGTATTTAACAAATAAAATATCAGTTTTATATATATTCAGATATTTTCTGAATTATCTTCACATTCTTTATGAATAAATAATAAAAATGTAAAGATGCCAGTTGCACAGCATTAAATCTAAAAACTTTTAAATTTCAATAGCTTGTTCCTATCTTAAAATTGATGCACTTAATACATTTTTTGTGTAAAAATGATTTCTAAGTACTACACAATTTCCAACTTGAGATGCCAAGCTATGCATATCAAATGCGTAGGTAAATAAATCAATGTCTACTCTCCAAAAACTATCATTAGCCTTAGTTGGAACAGCAGTTTTTTTCATGAGTGCTAACCCTGCTGGCGCTGTTAGCCTAACTATAGGAAATTCCACATCTGTTCCAGGAGAAGGTCAAAAGACTAATACTCCAGAAACTACAACGATCGACTTCAATTCAGGGACAGCAACTGATCCAAAAGGATTTGCTACTTACTCTGGAAGCAATGGAATTGTCAAAGGGGATATAACTAATCAATATGCTACACCCTTGGGTAATAACAGCTATTACCTAACAGTTGCGCCCTCAGGTCTTCAGAATATTCCAGGAAGTGGTGATGAAACTATTACCTTTGCTAATCCTATTGATTACTTTGGCTTCTACTGGGGGTCTATAGACGCATATAACTATGTTTCGGTCTATAGCGGAAGTAATCTAATAGCAACATTTAGTGGCAAATCTGTTCCAGGCGCTTCAGCTGATGGTAATCAGACTAGTCCTACAAATAATGTCTATGTTAATTTGTTAGCAGATACTAGTAAAGGAGAGACTTTTGATAAAGTAGTTTTCAGTTCAACTGGTCTTGCATTTGAAACTGATAACCATAGTTACAAGCTAGCTAGTGTTCCTGAACCTACTGCAATCTTGGGCTTGTTAGCGTTCGGTGTTGTGAGTGCTGGTTCATTTCTGAAACGGAAATCAAAGTTAGTTTAAAATAATCTCTTCACATCGTTTTAAAAAATAACAATATCCTTCTCATTTTAAGATATAAAACCCAGTAAAAAATGCTGGATTTTAATTTTGATATCATCAAAAAAAGTGAAGACGCAAAAATTAGCAATTCAAAATTCAACGAAAATCGGCGGGAATCCCATACCTTATGCCTGATAATTAATAAAGCAATCTACAGAGAGCAAAGATGCAAACTCTCCAAAAACTCTCCCTCCCAAGTATGGGCTGCGGGACTTGGGCCTGGGGCAACCAACTGCTTTGGGGATATAACGAAAGTATGGATGACCAATTGCAAGCGGTGTTTAACCTTTGTGTAAGCAACAGTGTGACTTTATTTGATACAGGTGATTCTTACGGAACTGGGAGATTGAATGGTCGAAGTGAGTTACTTCTGGGACGATTCAGCCAACAATATGTAGGTTCAGGCAAAGAAAATATTTGTATTGCGACTAAGCTTGCTGCTTACCCGTGGAGATGGACACGTCAATCGATGATAAAGGCTTGCAAGTCATCTGCCCAACGCCTGGGAAGAAACGTAGATTTGGTACAGATGCACTGGTCTACAGCAAACTATGCTCCTTGGCAAGAGGGAGGGCTGCTGGATGGTCTTACCGATCTGTATGAGCAAGGACTAGTCAAAGGAGTGGGACTATCCAATTATGGGCCTAAACGGCTTAAGCAAGTGCAGAAAAAGTTTGCTGAACGAGGCGTCTCTATTACTACTCTGCAAGTTCAATACTCTTTGTTGTCTACATATCCTGTCACCCAACTAAAGCTCAAAGACCTTTGTGATGAGTTGGGAATTAAACTGATTGCCTACAGCCCTCTAGCTTTGGGACTACTGACAGGAAAATATTCTGAGCAAGGCCCTTTGCCCAAAGGCATCCGAGGTCTGCTGTTTAGGCAGATATTACCAGGAATGCGATCGCTTTTGGCATGTTTACAAGAGGTGGCACAGTCTAGAAACAAAACTATGTCTCAGGTAGCAATTAATTGGTGCATCTGTAAAGGAACCATTCCCATCCCTGGAGCAAAGAGCGTTGAACAAGCGAAGGAGAATATTGGTGCATTGGGTTGGCAATTAGACGCCAATGAGATTGCAGAGTTGGATAGGGCGGCAGTGAATGCAGACAAAAAAATGGTACAAAATATCTTTCAAACTAAGTAAGTCGGTGAGAATAAATCAAACTAGATTAAGTAATGTACTTTGGGGTTCTTCGGGTTTAATAAGTAATCAAGCGGACATGATATTAATTATGTTTAGCAAAAGCCAAGTCACTTTCAATTAACTTGGCACCTGTTAGGTTAGCCCCACTCAAATTGCAGAAGTTAAAATTTGCGCCTCTGAGGTCAGCTAGCGATAGATTAGCTCCTGTTAAATCTGCATCAGTTAGGTTAACTTCATTTAAGTTAGCACTACTTAGGTTAGCCCCCCTCATATCTGCTAGTTGTAGGTCTGCCCCCTTTAGGTTTGCCCTCATTAGGTATGCCTTACTCAAGTTAGCTCCACTTAAATTAGCTTCACTTAGGTCTGCTGCTGTTAAATTAGCTTTACTTAGATTGGCTTGACTTAGGTCTGCCCAACTCAACTTTGCATAACTTAGATTAATTTCACTCAGTTTCGCCGATGCAATTACTGCACACCTCAAATTAGCATTAATAAAATTTCTTTCTCCCATTGCATAACGGCGTAAAATTTCATCAGTTGCTACTCTGTGTAAAACAGCTTTTGATGCGCCTTGATAACACCATGTAGCTTCTAATAGTTTGGTAGCAGTATTAACAGCTACCTCATCACATTTAGTTATTATTACACCATTGCAGCCATCCCACTGACCGTTAAGCACAAAGGCAATCTCACTAGCGGCAGCAATTGAGTCAAATAGTAAAATAGATTCTTTGTGCTGTTTTAACCAGCTATTCCAACCAATGGAGATAATATTTTTCATTTGTATAAGTTTTGCCGCGTTAAGTTTTGTACGCCAGTTCATGACAGAGCGCTGCACAAAGACCTACAACACTGATGCAGCCCATTTACAGCGCCCAGTCACAAAGGAGTTACAATCAGATTAAGTACAAACTCTGCAAGAACTAAGTTCTAAGCAGCTGAGTCTGAGCGTTCTATTTGCCGCCTAATGGTATCAATAGAAGCATTAATGCCAGCAAGTTTGGACTCTAAATCATCTCGCATCCAAATTAAGAATCTTAATTTCCGCTCTAAGCTAGCTTTGTGCGAAATGGGTTCGCTTCCATAACAGGCATTACCCCAAAAAGGAAACATAGTTTACCTCTGTATTTAGCTTTTGTAACAGTGCAATATATTGCACTACTACACTACATTATGACTAATCACAATCAGACTGGTGTGTGTAACAACCGACCTAAATTGTTCGTGCTTAACGAACTTTGCTAAAAGTTATCTGTTCAACTGGCAGAGTTTAACATACTGCCATCAAATCTTTCCATTTCTCTTTTAAGAAAAAGTTGAAGTGACAGTGCTAACAATTGCTAACTTTTTCTTCTTGCTTCAACTTGGAAGTATCCCCAATGACAAATGACAAATGACAAATCATTACCGATATATTATTTTTTACAAACCCTATGGCGTTCTGTGCCAGTTTACAAAAGATGCTCCCACACATAGCACCC
Source organism: uncultured Nostoc sp. (assembly GCF_964245575.1). Taxonomy (GTDB): domain Bacteria; phylum Cyanobacteriota; class Cyanobacteriia; order Cyanobacteriales; family Nostocaceae; genus Nostoc. Next base: position 11,488 of record NZ_CAXTNP010000118.1, read on the forward strand.
TGAAAGATTATATTGATGTACCTGATGTGTATCCTGTGGGACGCTTAGACTGGGATAGTGAAGGGTTGCTGCTGTTAACGAACGATGGGCAATTGCAACATCGCCTCGCCCATCCGCGTTTTGGTCATAAACGTACTTACTGGGTACAGGTAGAGCGAATTCCAGATGCTGATGCTATAAAAAGGTTGCAAACAGGTGTGGAAATTCAAGATTATCGCACTCAAGCAGCAGAAGTTAGGCTATTACCACAAGAGCCACAACTACCTGAGCGCACTCCGCCAATTAGATTTCGCAAAAATGTACCGACAGCTTGGCTGGAAATGACTTTGACAGAGGGAAAAAACCGCCAAGTACGGCGTATGACTGCGGCTGTAGGGTTTCCGACTTTGCGACTGGTTAGGGTTAGCATAGCCCACCTACAATTAGATGATCTACAATTGGGTCAATGGCGCGACCTTACCACATCTGAACTCCAATTTCTGCATAATTTCAGTAAATCCAAAAGTTTTCCTTCAAAGGCGAATGCTCTATAACAATAAGTAGACTTTCTATTGTGAGCCAGCGACTTCCAATCTGATACCATTTTGAATTTTATATTTTAGACTTCGGCTACGCTCAGTCGAACGATTTTGGATTGGAAACCGCTTAGTGTATCTGGGTTTTATCTGTCCATCTGTCGCAATTATTTTTAAAATTGCTATGAGGGGCATTTTGCACATTTGGGATGCACTGGCTATATCAACCAAAACTTTGAACAATATATATATCATTTCCCGTATCGCCCACTAAAAGCAAGCTACTGTCATCACTTTCTAAATTTCGACTGCCAGCAATACCCTTTTGCAGAACTTTAATTATTCTTTGGGGAGTAAAAGACTCTAATTCCACAACCTTTCCAGATTCCAACCATGCTAATTCTTCAACAGATAAACTTTGACGAACTTCTTCAGGCAATTGTTTAGCTGCTTGCGCCGACTCTGGAGAGGATTGAATGAACATTCCGCGTTTAGTAGCGATAATTTGACGTGGCGTTAGTCCGATATCAAGAATTACAATCTCACTATTGAGAAACCAATTAGCATTGGTTCTTAAATTATGAACTAAACCAATTCCTCGTGAATTGCAATCATGCACTGCATAGACTTTCAAATCGGGGTTTCGGCGCAGCATTTGCATTGTGGTGTCAAAAATGCTTTGCGGATATCCAGTAATGCTGAGAATTGCACAGTTGTTTTCAAAGTGAAAATTATTAGCGATTAATAGTTGAGCAATACTAGCACTATCACAAACGACTAATCTATCAAAACTGTAAGCAGTCACATCAGGATTAACCGTGGACAGTGTATTTTCCTGCTTTGGAGAAGGAAGAATTTTGAGAATTAAACCATTGATTTGTTGCCAACGGTCTAGCCAATCTTTAATTTGAGATTGTGAAAACAACAATTCCTGCGTTACTAATCCGATTCTACCTATCTGTCGAGTTCCTAAGTATATCGATAGCATCCCCATACTAACGAAAATAACAAATAGAGCAAATGAATTCACACTGATGCTAAATAAAATTCCTCCAACAATAATGATTCCTCCTAGAATTTGTAAAGCCCTGGCATTTGCCTGGCGAGCTTTGTTATTGAGCTTGCTAGACTTACTAGATTGTAAAAATATTATAATAACAATAAAATTTAAAATTAACGGGACTATAAAAGAACTAGGAATGGCTGTAAAAAAGCTAAATATTATAAATGGAACCAACCAGAGAAATCCTGAAAATGATTTAGCCCGGAGACGATGATCTAGAAAATAAAGCAGTTGTTTGGGTGTAAAAAACAAGGTGTTATTTGCAGAAATTTCAGCGATCGCCTTTGCAAAAAAAGGATCAGTAATCTTAACATTACTCGTACTAGTCGGTTCAAAAGCAAAGGGATGATTGCATTTGATACACCGACCTTGATTAGCTGTTCGGTCTTTTAATTTATTGTCAGTTCCGCAATTAATACACTTCATAATGGTAGTTTGATGTTAGTTATTAATTGTTAGTCAATACGGTTCAGATCAGACTTTATCCCCCCTAACCCCCCGATAAATTGGGGGGAACTATCAAGTACCTGATTTGTTAGCAGAACACTGTAGTCTTCTCGTTGACGAATCAGCCGATGTGTGCAATTTTCTAGCAAGACTTCCGCAGGTTTGGGGCGGTGTAAAAAGTGAGACGACATGGCATAACCATAAGCACCGACATCTAGAATGGCAACGATATCACCAATTTCTAGCAATGGAAGTTGGCAATTTTTCCCCAGGTAATCTCGTGAATAGGTGGTGTTTCCACAAATATCAGTTTTGAATAGGGAGACGCGATTAATCGCGTCTGTACAAGAGATGCGATTAATCGCGTCTGTACAGGAGTGGGGAGTGGGGGATTTGTTTGCTTGCTTCCAAGTGATGATTTCTCGGTAGCCACCGTGTACTGAGGGTACTGAAAGATTAGCAACGGTGGTATCAACTCCGACAATCTGTTTTTCTCCTTGCCATTTCACTGAAACAACTTGAGCAAGCAAGGTAGCACATCCAGCGATCGCAGATCGTCCCGGTTCAATCACCAAATCAATTTCCCGCCCTAAACGAGTAATTTTCTCGGTTAACTCAGCCCCAAATATTTCCCAGTCAAAGGCTGTTTTATTGTGATGATACGGGTAGCCAAAACCACCACCAAAATCTAAATATTCCCAATCTGGTAACTGTTGTGCTGTGGCAATTACCGTGTCAATCACCTGGGTAAAAGCGGTTGTGGCATTAGTTCCAGTCCCTCGATAGAAGTGTAAACCACTCAGCTTTAATCCAACCTCACCAGTTAAAGCGATCGCATCACCAAATTCTTCAGGACGCACACCAATTCGGCTATCTCCCGTAATTTCTGGCAAATTGAGGCGTAAACCCAGGCGAATATATTTCTCTCTGCCTTTGGGCAAAACTTCGCAGCACAACTGCAACTGAGCTAGACTATCAAAATTGAGAGTTGTAACTCCCCAATTCAAGACTTGTAGCATCTGTGCCCGATTCAAATTACTGCCGCTATAAACAATCTCACTAGGATCGAAACCAGCTTGCAATCCCAGGTAAATATCTCCTGGGGTATTGGCGTGAAGTCCCCATCCAAATGAGCGAAAAATTTTTAACAGCGCAATGTTGCCATTGGTAACACTGGCAAAGTGAAATTGCGTGCGCGGATAGCTGACTGCTTTGGTAATGCGCTCAATAGTTTCGCCCAAGCGATCGCCATTATAAACATAAAGCGGAGAACCGTAGTTATTCAGTAACTCCTGAGCAAGTTCTTTGGTGAATGGGGGGGATGCTCCCATTATTTTTTCACTCTTAACTCCTGTACAGACGCGATTAATCGCGTCTGTACTGATATTTGTTTTATCTAACCTTGCCATCGCTTATAACTCCTCCATAGCCAACGAGGTAACCAAAAGGGATGATCCCAGGAATGTTTACTTAGTTTTTCATTTAAAACATGCGATCGCCAAAGTTGCCACATAATAAGTAACCAGAGAGTCTCACCAATCCGACGGCCTTGAATAGCTGCTCCTAGTTTGCCTTCAAGGATTTGTGCTGCGATGTCAGGATAAAAGTGATTGTTAGCGCGAAGGATCTCAGGATTGAGCCAGATGCCCAGCTGATGCCAAAAATCATTTAAACACCAAGAAGTTAAGGGAACCCCCATACCCCGCTTTTGTCGCCAGACAATTTCCGGTGGGAGCCAATTTTCTACAGCCCGCTTGAGGATATATTTTTCACAGGCTCCCTGCAAACAGAGTTCTCCAGATAGGCAAAATGTCCACTCAGCTAAAGGTAAGTCACAAAAAGGCGATCGCACCCATAATCCATGAGCTAACCCCAATGCAGTCGCACGGGGATGGATATTCTGTGCCCCTTTGAGCATCAAACTGGCACGACGGAGGCGATGCAGCAAAGATGGACACTCATTGCGATCGAGAGCCGCCAACAGCCAATCTTCGGGATGCAAATTTTGGATCTGTGCATAGACCTCTGGCTGATAAACTTGAGATTCGTATCCCCCAAGACGGTGAAAGGTGCGGAGATATTGCTGGATAAAAGTTTCCTGTCCGGCGGGATTTTCTGCTTGATAAACACCTGCGGCAATTAAAGGTTTATTCGTCCAACCAGCAAATAATTGATCTCCACCTTCGCCGTTAAAAATTACCTGAGTTTCCTGACTCGCCCTCTGAGATAGGAGATACAACGGAACACACACCCCATCTCCAAAGGGCAAATCCAATGCTTGCACAGCAGGAATTAGGGCATTTTTGATCGAACTTGGGGTTACTGCAACTTTAAGTAGCGGAATTTTGAGAAACTCGGCGACTTGTTCAGAGTATGGATATTCTGGAATGCCTGCGTCACCAAAATCTAAAGTATAGGCGCGGACTTTCACCCCTGCTTGTACCAGCAGCGCCGCCACCACTGAAGAATCGAGTCCGCCAGAGAGAAACACCCCAACAGGCTCATCTTTTAAATCGGCAATCTGTCGCTCAATCGAGTCTTTCAGGAGAGTTTGCAATTGGTAAATTGCTGTAGCTTCATCTGTTAACTGTTTTGGCGCTTCCCGCCACGAATGGATGTTCTTAGATTTAGGCGTTTGCAGAATACCTGATTGACAATCACTCTGCCAAACTAATTCAGTTCCCGCCGGAATTGCAAACACTCCATTAACAGGGGTTAAAGGTGTTGGAACGTAAGAAAAACAGCTATAGCCATATAACCCAGAAATGCTAACTTCTGACTGTTGCAAAATCGGTAAAAGTAGTTGCAGTTGGGATGCAAACCAGATCACTTGTCCTTGCACAGTCCAATACAAAGGCATCTTTCCGAAAGGTTCTCTACCCAAAATTAGGCAGTTGTTTTCCTGGAGACTCACCCAAGCATCGGGTGAAGTTAATAATCCTGATGCCGAGATAGCAGCAACTTGATTTTGTTGCGGTGGCGAATTTCCATTAAGTCCTATGTAAACAACATTCCAGATTTTCAGACCTAACCCCCTAACCCCCAACCCTACAAGGGTTGAGGGAAAATTCAAAGCCTCTCCCCTTGAAGGGGAGAGGTTTGGAGAGAGGTTTTCTAGAACACTATTTAACAGCGCTTCCAACTCCTGTTGAGCGCCGTAACCCCAATAACCAAGAAAGTGATGCGGGATGTTGCCCATCTAGACTATTTCACTTCAAAGGTTTCATCGCTAAGGAGCCGACCTTCCAGAAACATCTGCACCTTCCAATTGCCAACAGTTGCAGCCGGATTAATAGTGTAGCGACACTGGGTATCCCAGACAGAGGTATTAATTTCGCGGGTTTGATAGTTGTTTTGCTTGACAATTTGACCACTTGGGTCAATCCAATTACAAGAGAGAGCCAGCTTTTTACCCAAGGGTGCATCCTTTAAAGTGACACGGTAAGAAACTTCTGGATTGGTTTGACGGGAAACTGTCTTCAAGTCACCGCCACTATTTTGCACCAAGGTGATGCGGTCTTGTTGAGCAGAAACACGAGAAAGTGTAGAATTCTGTTGCTGCATGAAAAATATTGTAGATGCAATGGCAACCACTACAACTGCCACCACTCCAGAGGTAATCCATCGATTCCGGCGTTGCTGTATTTCCAGTGCTTGGCGGCGATTTAACTGAATCAGCGCTTCATCCAGTAACCCTGGCGGTAAATTTAACTCCTGTAAAATTTCTCTAATCTGCTGTTGGTCTAATTCCGCTTCCCGACGCACTTGTAGACCTTCTACTTCTGTGACTATTTGTGATAATTGTTCTTGAGTCAGTCGCTGCGTCATAGCTTAACTCCTATTAAAAAAACTTTATGGCGATCGCTGATTACGTGCGATCAAAAAAATCTATATTAGACATCTCACTTTTTTAGGTACATCATAAGCTACAAAATAAAGTTGTTGCTTTTCGGATTCTTTCTGAGATATCTTTCCGAAAGCTTTATTTATTTTGAACCAATCTAAAATCGTTCGACTGAGCGTAGCCGAAGTCTAAAATCGTTCGACTGAGCGTAGCCGAAGTCTAAAATCTAAAATTGATATGACTCAAGAACAACAAACGGCAATTGAAGGTATCTATGAAGTCTGTATCGGTATCCCAGAGCCAATTTCGGCAATTCAGTATTGGGAGCAATTTGGCTATCGCATTGGTGAAATGGGTGAATTAACCGCAGATGTAGCCAATCAATTATATGGTGTGAATTCCTCTTTACGCTCAATCCGCCTCTACCACCAAAATGCAGATCATGGTTTGATTAGGCTGATGGTTTGGCAAAACCCCACCCATGAAGGTTTGGGAACAGCGTCAATGAAAATTAAAGGAAATCGCTGGGCGACAAGCTTAACGGCAGATGTTTTAAGTATCTTAAATCATATAGAGGATGCAAAAGCGGCTGGTTTGCCTATTAGGTACACTAACCCTTATTGGGAAGTCATCTACAACAAAGAGAGGAAAAGCCGTCCTTTTATTGAGCCAGCAGTTGGTGTGCGAGAAATGCTGCTACTGCAACCCTTAGCTCGACAGGTTTTATTTCAACGGTTTGGCTATACACTACCGGATTACGGACAAGTTAACCAGAATGCTGCACTCAAGACTAGTCAGTTTACCCACATGGGAATCATCGTTCAAGATGACAGCAAAGAAACGCTGAAGTTTTATGAAGAAGTTTTGGGTTTGCTGCGTGTGCGTGATGATGTTGAAACTAGCTATGAATCTTCACCAGCAGGTAAAGATATTTTTGACCTTAACCCTGGTGAAAAGTTTATTGTCACGACCTTTGATGATCCCCGTTCTTCTAGGTCTGACCTGATGGCCGCACGCAGTGGTAGACTTTACATCATTCGATTCCCAGAAGAGATGAATTTAGAATCGCGCTTTGAGGCAGCCCAACCAGGTAGCTTGGGTATGTCTTTATATACCTATCGGGTAAAGGGAATACAGGAGTATTGCGATCGCATTAAAGCAAGTACTGTACAAAAAGTTACAGATATCATTAGTAATGAGTTTGGCGAGACGAGTTTTTCCTTCGTTGCGCCAGATGGCTACTTCTGGACTTTGCTAGAAGGTAATTAACTATAACGTCTCCCCCAAATCAAGATAATTGTAGGTTGGGTTAAACGAAGTGAAACCCAACAAATGCCTAAAAATGTTGGGTTTCGTTCCTCAACCCAACCTACGCAAATTTATTTTTCTGACTTAACCCAAGCGTATTGAACTATAACGTTTCTCCCAAATCAAGAACTGTTGGAGAATTATTGAATGCTGGTGGCGAAGTCGTATTTGCCTCCACGTTCAAGGGCACGTTCGTAAGCAGGCCGTGCATGGATGCGCTCGATAAATTGCTTAATCTTTGGTCGGCTTGAGATCAGTTCAGCTTCCATAGCGACTATTTCCAGAGGAAAGCTCATTTGGATATCGGCGGCAGTAAATTCTTCGCCTACAAACCATGTACTCTTATGAAGTTCACTTTCTATGTAGTCAAAGTGAAGCTTGATCTGGGGTGCGATAAATGCTTCGTTTACGCTGCTGTCTCCTACACCAAAACGGTTGAAGACGAGGTTCATCACTAGAGGCGGCATTGCGGAGCCTTCAGCGTAATGCAGCCAATATGTGTAGCGCAGACGCTCCTTAGTACCGGATGGCGGGATTAGCCGACCATTGCCGTAGCGACTCACTATGTATTCGATGATAGCGCCCGACTCAGCAACAGTCTCTTCTGCATCTGTGATTACTGGTGACTTGCCGAGCGGATGGACTTCGCGCAGCGATGTTGGAGCCAGCATCGTTTTTTCATCGCGTTCGTAGAACTTAATCTCGTATTCAATACCTAATTCTTCAAGCAGCCACAGCACACGCTGCGATCGCGAGTTGTTGAGATGATGGACAACGATCATAATAGATACTTTTTCACAATCGAGTTGATAGGAGCTTTTGCTCATCTCAACCTATCATCAGTTCCCCCACTCTTTATCTATCTGGTGGTTTGTTTTGGATATTAGTGTAGATCAAGCTATTGGCAGTTTCCATACATTAAGCAATCAAGTGGCGATCGCCCGAATGACAATTTTGACTCGCTTGAATTCTTTAGGGTGAGGCAATAGACCCAATTTTTTGGTAATTTAGCCTTATTGCTGCCAATAACGGAATCAAGCCAAAAAGTGACTAATCATTCAGATTTTCATTGACTACGAACCCACAATCATTAGCAGGGGTTGCGACTGCATTCCCTGGTGATTCCAGCTTTGACTTTGAAGAATTGGCTGGTATCGACTTTGTTATGGTCTTCATTTTAAAGTTTGATGGTTGTAGATGAATATAGGAATAATCCAGCCTTACAGTAACGGGTTTTTAGAAGTTGTACCAGAGAGCGATTATTGGCAGATTGCAGCTATACACATCAATGGCCAAGCCTACTGCCCAACTCCTCAGCTTTATCGATCAGAAAAAGTGGCATTAGCAAAAGCTACACAAATTTATGATTGGCTAGCTGACCACGAAGCAGAAATGAGTGGTGAGGGTTGCTACTGCTCTGAATTGAAACTCATCCTATGGCAGCAACCGAAAATATCTTAGTACAGTTTTGCATAAAAGCGTAGCGTTTTTAATGCAGGGGAACGCATTAGCATTGTCACCCGACGCATTGGTATTGCAGGGTATTGCCAAATTTAATTCGCTACGAATTAATGAAAATCTGTACTTAGTTAACCTTGTATTAATAGCTGCTTAGAGTAAGCCTGTAGTCCCTGCCTCAAGTGTGGGGATTTTACTTTGTTGATAGGATGCGATCGTGTAGCGTCTGGTAGAGTTGCCCGTCACAGGTATCGCTTTTTTTTGTTCAAGCCTTCGCGTTCAAGCTTTGTGCGATCGCTCTCCAGCATCATAGTCAGGCACAATACTTTCTACATTTGGTAGTCTTTGCCAGGTATACTTATATCAGGTTCGGTTAAACACTTATAATTAGGACTTACGTAAACAATAGCCGAAGCCCTGATTTTACGGTAGGGGCAATTCATGTAGACCCAAAGCGGTGAGGGTTTCACTGCCGTACCCTTAGGGGAATCTTGCTACAACCCAACCTACATTAATAGATTTTATTAGAAGTAATCACCCGAACTTGATATTACGCATTGACAAGAAATACCAAATATAAATTAGTTTAAAAACCACATCTTTCGTAGGGGCACAGCAATGCTGTGCCCCTACAGCATGGTCTATTTACGACAATTTGTTGAGTTGCTTGTGAAGAGATTCTACAATACCTTGCGTTGGGCCAGATGCTCAAGGATATCTTGGCGTGAGCGCCAAACTTGTCGCAACGAATTTGAGAATGGATTAGCACCAATATACACCGAGTTTCAATCCCTAATAGGGATTTTAGGTAATTGCAATGATAACTGTAAAAGCTTTGCCTAACCCAGTCGCGTTTCAATCCCTAATAGGGATTTTAGGTAATTGCAATTACTCTGCTGGTGTCAATAGGGCAATATCGTCGTTTCAATCCCTAATAGGGATTTTAGGTAATTGCAATAAGATCCACAGGGCAATGCTATTACCGATATTTCTGTTTCAATCCCTAATAGGGATTTTAGGTAATTGCAATAGGGAGTTACGTTAACGTTGTTGTTCCTATTCCAGTTTCAATCCCTAATAGGGATTTTAGGTAATTGCAATATACACTCCGGTTTTGTCACCTGTCCAAAGGTTTGTTTCAATCCCTAATAGGGATTTTAGGTAATTGCAATATACACTCCGGTTTTGTCACCTGTCCAAAGGTTTGTTTCAATCCCTAATAGGGATTTTAGGTAATTGCAATCGTGTATCGAAAAACAATAAAGAAGTAGGTATAAGTTTCAATCCCTAATAGGGATTTTAGGTAATTGCAATCAAGGCAGCCTACACCTACATGCAAGAAGTTTTCAGTTTCAATCCCTAATAGGGATTTTAGGTAATTGCAATCTAACGGTACGTACCGCATCGACAAAAGATCCCCTGTTTCAATCCCTAATAGGGATTTTAGGTAATTGCAATTTTCCTCAAAATTATAACTTTGCTCTAAAGCTTTTTTGTTTCAATCCCTAATAGGGATTTTAGGTAATTGCAATTTCGTGGACTACTTGAGTCTCCACCATGTTTCTGTTTCAATCCCTAATAGGGATTTTAGGTAATTGCAATTCGCCCGTGTCGTCGGGCACACTAACTTTGAAAGTTTCAATCCCTAATAGGGATTTTAGGTAATTGCAATTGGATATATCTTCTCAAGTTCCGTGGGGCGTCATTTGTTTCAATCCCTAATAGGGATTTTAGGTAATTGCAATTTTGCAGCAACTAACGTGATCCAAATCCTTTCAAAGTTTCAATCCCTAATAGGGATTTTAGGTAATTGCAATGTAAAACCACCAGTTTGGTTAACAGTTTCTTTGAAAATGTTTCAATCCCTAATAGGGATTTTAGGTAATTGCAATGCGAATGCAAAAATCATAACACGAGGAGTTGTGATTTGGCTAGAGGCAAATGGCTGAAAACTAGTCTCCATAAGGTGCGCGGATGGTTTAGAAATGCTAACACTCTCAAGTTCTTGCATATAGGGCAATTCAGCCATTTTTGTAGTCACTCCTTCCCGAACACCTACCCATCCGCGCATTCAGCGAAAAAACTAATCTGATGGAAAAGCTGCTTACTTATAAATATCCTACTTGATTAGGTTAGCTGACCAACCTTACTTGGCAGCGTCTTCAAAGTCTGTTATGGCACAAGCAAACTCCCTAAAAGCTGTTTTAATCAAAACTTCTTTCGTTCCCCTTTCCAGCGAAGAATTGCGTATGAGGTCTGTTAATTCTATGAACAGCAGAGAAAACATAAAACGATCTTGGCGGTCAACTTGTTTCAAGCAAGACGATATAAACTGATAAAGCTCTGTTTTTCTAGGTTTGGTTTGTTCTTCCCATATTTGTAACCCAAGCCGAAAAGTTCTCAAACGGATTTCATTACTGTTGAAGGACGCGTCTTTGTAGCGGACTGATACGCGTTGGGGTATATCCATGAGTTTTAACTATACATATTCAATGTAAAGTAATTATTCACTTATATTTTGGCTGATCCGGAAAAATTTGATATTTTGCACCAATTCCAACAACCACCATAGGTTAGAAACGAATTACTTGCGTGGACTGACGGTTAAGGATAGCACAGATGTGCTACCCTTAACTCTCATCAATTTAGAGGATGCCCCAGAAATGGAGTAAGCCTTGACCAGAAAAAGCTTCAATCAAAATGGCAGATAGAAAACCAATCATCGCAAGACGACCGTTCCAGTTTTCACTCTGAGGAGTGAAGCCAAAACGCACAGCATTAGGATCTTCTGAAACGATAGGCGCAGGATTCTTAAAACCTGTCATCAGTAAAACTCCAAAGTTCAAGTTTTGTAGCAGTTGTAACTGTCTGTAAAGTAATGTAACAGATGTTTAAAAAGATGCAACATTGAGTTGATAAAGAAAAGCTGAAGAAAAATCTGCTCGACATTGTTTCATTTCCATTCACCTTGAAGAGTAAAAGCTGCCCAATAATAAGGTGCGGCATATTTTTGAGTGCG
>NZ_CAXTNP010000119.1:0-11348 GCF_964245575.1 uncultured Nostoc sp.
TCTTTAGATTTAGAGATTATTTTTTTGAAAATCTCAATTATGCTCTAGGGATTATGCAATACCTCTACTATCTGGCCAATGCTAGTCTGACACAGCGTGGCAGATGAATTTTTTAATATAAATGACTTTTCTATGGAATTTATTACTGTAATTAATAAATTACATGATTGGATAATCAACGTCAAAATTAAATCTTTTGTTTCTCTAAAAAAGGATAAAGATGTTAAAGCTTTATTGAGTGAGATGGAAATTGATACAAGTCCATTTGTACTATGTGTTTTCTGTTTGATTTCTAGCCAGTTGTGGTGAAGCGGTGACGCTTGCGCTGCGTCCACTTTCGGGTGGTTCGGAGAGGATAAGCGCCAACAACTGGCCATTGGGTGGGATTTTGAGACGGGAATTATCCCTTGTAGAATTTTCTCAATCTCCCTGTAACCCTGTTGATATCTCAATTAAAACTGCAATAGAAAAATTTTGGATGCCAAATTGCCAAAAGCACTCAACATAATTATTAATTCGTAATTCGTAATGACGCTGGCGGACTCGTTAAGGTAATTCGTAATTAAGAAACTAGTTAGATTAAGACACTTGTATACTTTAAAACCTTCTGCTTGGTGTCTAAATACCCATCTATTACGTAATTACGAATTGCGAATTGTTAATGGGGATTCTGGCAGATTTGGGTAATTTACGTTTTGGTCATTTTTTCCTGAATGAATGTCCTGTTTTATCTTTCTACTCGCTGTAGATGTGATTAGAAACGCAAGGATTATTGGGGAGAATTCTTTGAGCATCGAAAACGACGGTCGCGGCAGTGGCAGGAATTGTTATAGCTTTTGTATTAGTCTATAGATAGCGTAGGTGCAGCCCGCCTTAGACATCGCTATCGCCTGGTGAAGTTTCCTTATTAAAGTGGTCTTATGTTGAATGGGGGCAAGAAGAGTGAAAAATCCGGATTAATGTCTTTTACCTGCTCCCAGATATAGCTCACCCACTTTAGGATCATTCAACAGTTCTTGACCTGGGCCTGAGATAGCATCGCGTCCTGACTCCAGTACATAGCCGCGATTAGCCATCTCTAAAGCTTTACGGGCATTTTGTTCCACTAATACGATCGCAGTACCCGCCTGATTAATTTGTTTAATCTGCTCAAACACTTGTGTCACCAAAATCGGCGACAAAGCAGCAGATGGTTCATCCAAAATCAGCAAACTAGGTTCCAACATCAAAGCTTTGCCCATCGCTAGCATCTGGCGTTCTCCTCCAGAGAGAGTACCAGCGCGTTGACGACGGCGATCGTTCAGTCTGGGGAACATAGTAAATATTTTATCTTTAATTGGTTTCAGGGGAACGTTAAGCACAAAAGCACCCATCTCCAAGTTCTCTTCAACGCTAAGGGAGGGGAAAACATTGGCGATTTGCGGTACGTAGCACATTCCTCGCTGAACTATTTCATTGGACTTTAGCCCCACGAGATTTTCACCTTTAAAGGTAATTGTCCCTGTGTGGGGGATCAAAAGTCCAAAAATTGCTTTTGCTAAAGTAGATTTACCGGCACCGTTGGGGCCAATTACAGTTACCAATTCACCTGGTGCAACCCGGAAATTTACACCTTGCAGGATATCTACATCTTTGATGTATCCAGCGTGGACATTTTGGACATCTAGTAAATAATCATTTGTCATTTGTCATTTGTACTGAGCGAACGCGAGTGCGTCTCCAAGAGTTGCCGTAAAACCTGCGGCATAGCTACGCTTAGGGCGCAGCCTCTGGTAGAGAAGTATTTGTCGTTTGTCATTGGTCAACAGTCAAGTTAAAAATAGCTATTGACTGTTGACTATGGACTATTAGGGAGCTTTTTGCAACTCCGGTCGTTCTTCTGGAAGAATCGCCCCTTCTACTGGGCAAACTTGGAGACATATTCCACAGTCGATGCAAGTGGCAAAGTCAATCCAGTACCAATCAGTTCCCTTGGCATTTTTGCCTGGGCCATCATGAATACAAGCTACTGGACAGGCATCTACGCAGTCAGCTACGCCTTCACAGACTTCTGTAACAATTGTGTGCGGCATGTTCTTGATTCCCTCTTTTCTGTATCGGCTATTTCTAGCCTAGCAGGGGAGTGAGGGAGGCAGGGGGCACAGAGCAAGGGAGAAAAATTTTCCCCTCTGCCTCTTTTCAATGCCCACTTGCTTTAAGCGACTTGTACTGAGCATCTCGACTTGCGGACATGGAACCGTAGTCGAAGTAAGTCGAAAGGAGGCGAAGGGATGCCCAATGCCCACTAACGCAATGGCTCAATTTTTGGGGAGCCATCAGCTTTAATCCAAGCAATTTGGGCAATGCCGCGATCGCTTGCATATTGGCGAATAGCGTCTGCATCCCTTCCTCCCAAATCAATTTCTACCCGCACCAAATCAGTAGAATCTCTGAGTTTTTGTGCGTAAGCAAAGGCAAAGGCGTTAGCACTAGCCGTCTCTGGTACTACCAACCAGTCACTTGCTGGAGTCGCTTGTGGTAATTGCTGAGTAAACAACAGAACTTGGTATAAATCTTCGATATTTAGTCCAAAACCAATTCCGGGAATGTTTTCTCCTTGGGGATTATATAGCCCTAAAAGCTGGTCGTAGCGACCACCGCGCCCTAAAACTCTGGCTTGAGATTCGGTATCGTTGACAACTTCAAAGACGATACCCGTGTAGTAGTCTATGGTCTGGATGAGGCTGAGGTCGAGGATTAAGGGAAATTTTTTCTCTGATTCCAGTAATTCTACTAGGGATTTGAGGTTATTCACTGCCTGTCGCTGTTCTTCGTCTAGATCCAAACTACTAACTTTTTGCAACACGTCTGCACTGGGCCCACGCAAATCCAGCATGGTTCGGGCGCGATCGCGTAGTTTGTCACTTAGGGGTAAAGTATCTATAGTAATGCGGTCAAGATGAGCGATCGCACTGCGAACTTTATCCTGTAAATTAGCAGGAAAAGCACTCAGGAGCGATCGGGTAATTCCCGCTTCACCTAAAATTAAATGCCATTCCCGCAACCCTAGTGCTGTTAAACAATCTGCTACTAACAGCAGTACTTCTGCATTCGCCAACAATCCGCCAGCACCTAATAATTCCACCCCAGCTTGATAAAACTCTTGCTGGCGATTATGCCTACTTTCCCAAGTGCGGCGAAACACATTAGCGTTGTAGTACAACCGTTGCGGATAAGTTGCATTTGCCATACGAGTGACAACCGTGCGAGCAATGGATGCTGTTAATTCTGGACGTAGCCCTAATTCATCATCTTCGCCATTTTGTAGTTGAATCACCATCTGGCGCTGGATTGCTTCCCCCGCCATCAGAGTATCCATGCGTTCTAAAGTCGAGGTGATAATCCTGTGATATCCCCAACGGTGAAACACCTGCTGTAATCTATCTTCAATCCAGCGTTTTTTCTCCACATCCAAGGGCAATAAATCCCTGGCTCCTGCTGCTGGTTGATACACCATTATTTTTTCTTCCCACCAAACAAACCACCGAACAAACCACCACTACCAGATTTATCTGGTTGCTTATCTCCATTATTGGCGGATGAAGTCACCTTATGATCACTAGATTGTTGTCCTAGAGCTTTATCTATTTTAGGTTTCCATTGCAGAGCCTTTTCGTCATTGGGGTCTAATTTGAGAGCATTGTCGAAGTGGATTTTTGCCATTTTTAGCTGATTTTGCTTCAAATACACCATTGCAATTAAGCTATGGCAGCGACTATTTTTAGGTTCTAGCTTTAGGGCCTCTTGCAACTCTACTTTGGCTTGGGTGAATTGGTTTTTGTCAATCAAAGATTGAGCGCGACGAACATACTGTTCTACAATCAAGTCTTCTTTTCCTGGCGCAGGTGGTGTATTTTTTGGTGTATTTGACTGAGGCGTACCTGATTCGACTTTGGGTTGAGCAGGTGAGTGCGGCGCTGCGGATGGTTTGCTTGCACTCCGCATTAAATATACTAAATTCAACTCACTAAGTTGGGCAATGACTTGCAGCGCTTGCTCTAAAGAATCATATTGGGTTTCGCCGATTTTAGCGATCGCACTTCTATAGAAATGATCGAGATTAGGCGTTTGGGCTAACTGTCTAGCCAATTCGGTGTTGAGAGTCACCGAAGTAGATTCTTGTATCAGGCGCTTGCCAATTTGCGACAAAATTAAAATATATTCCGTGCGAGTGCGATCGCCACACAGTTTTTCGTAAGCTGGGTTAACCAGCTTTGATAACAATTCGTTCCCTAGCTCTTTTTGACTAGCACTTTCAGTAAAACTACTGTCCGGGTGCAAACGGCGGGCGATTTTGAGATAACGTTTGCGAATCTCTTTGACATCCGCATCCACTGGAACGCACAAAACTGCGTGATGATCTATGAAATCATATTTAAATAGTCCACGATCTATTTTCAAAGACATATAGAGGTTTTGCACCAAAGCAGCAGTTAGATTCTTTTTAGTTTACCCAAAGTCGGGGGGAAAGCTCCTATCTGCTAAACCCATGCTGACAGTGGTGGAACTTGTAAAAGTTCGCTACTGAGGGAGTCGTGAATATAACCATTTGTGGCGAGAATTCTACCTGACTCAATTTTGACGGGAGTACCATCGTAGGCGGTGACTTTGCCCCCAGCCTCTTGTAACAAAATTATCCCGGCAGCAATATCCCAAGGAGAAAGCCCTCGTTCCCAGTAACCATCGACACGTCCACAGGCAATGTATGCCAAATCTAGCGATGCGGAACCGCTACGTCTGACTCCTTGAGTAAGATGAGTCAGGTGACTAAATTCTGCGTAGTTGTTATCAGAGGTTTCGCGGCGATCGTAAGCAAATCCTGTCACTAGTAAGCTTTTACTCAGTTCCGATGTTGCCGAAACCTTAATGGGGCGACGGTTACGCGTTGCTCCCAACCTAGCAGCAGCACGGAATAGCTCATTGTGGAAAGGGTCATAAATTACGCCAAGTTGCGGAACGCCATTAATTAACAGTCCAATGGAAACGGCAAAAAATGGGTATTGATGAGCGTAGTTGGTTGTGCCATCTAGGGGATCTATTGCCCAAAGGTATTCATTCTCTTGATTACCTAATTTCCCTGATTCTTCAGCAAGGATAGAGTGATCGGGAAAGTGGCGGCGCAAAATTTCTAAAATCACCTCTTCTGAAGCTTTATCAGCAGCAGTGACTAAATCACCAGGGCGACCTTTTTCAATAATTGCGTCTTCTAATTTACCTAAATAACCTTGCAAAACGACACCAGCAGCTAAGGCAGCTTCAGTAGCAATATCTAGAAAAATTTGTAGATTAGTCATTAGTCATTGGTCATTGGTCATTGGTCATTGGTCATTGGTCATTAGTCATTGGTCATTGGTCATTGGTCATTAGTCATTAGTTATTCTCCCCCTGCTTCCCCTGCTTCCCCATCTCCTCCACTCCCTACTCCCCACTCCCCACTCTTCAAAGATTTTGACGGCGAAACTCAGCAGGAGTGAGGTGCATAGGTTTTTCTGGGTTCCAGATTCCTTGGCCCATGAGTCTAGCCCATTGTTGGGCACGTTCTAAACGCTGGTCATATTTGTGGTTAGGCGATCGCCCAACAAACATTGCATTCCCTTGTTTCACTAATTCTTCATTCAACAACACCTTATTTTTCCACACATAAGCTAGAGTTCGCCCGATTTTGTCTTTTGTTTCTAAATCAAACTCCAGTGTTACCGATTGTTCTGCACCACCAATTAGATTCTCTAACTGTTCTTTTGCTGCTTCCCCCCAAGGTCGCTGTCGTAAATCTGGTGCATCAATACCAACTAACCGCACTTGAGAAATCAAATTTGGTTGTTCAGCCATGCCTAACACTTCCAAACTTTGCCCACTAACTACCCGCGCTACTTTCACCTGAGCCTCATTCTTTGGCAGTTGGTTTTTACCTTGGCAACTCACTAAAAGCAATAAGCAACCCAAAATAGCTATTTTTCGCACCCAATCACCAAGACGCATAGGCATTAAAACTTCTTCTCTGGTCGCCATTGCGCGATCGGTGATTTTGAACAAAAGAGGCAGGAGGAATAATGTCTTTTGCCTCGTGCTGCGACCAGAGGTAGCTTGGGTTTGAATCCCCCACTTCTTCAAGTGACTCTCGCTCAGGTGGGGTTGATCAGCAAAACCACCTGCCTCACCTCGACTGCGCTCGGCGACCACCTGCCTCGCCTCCACTGCGCTCGGCGACCACCTGCCTCCTGCCTTATTCAATTGTTTATTCTTCATCTAAGGGTAAACCCGCCTTAATTTTCCCCCTAGCAAAATACCGGCCAAACTGGAGTTCGTAGACTTCATCTTCGTCTTGTGTCTCCACCTCCAAGTCAGAACGGGGGTAACTCACACACAACAAGGCATAACCTTGCTGACGTAAATGTGGCGACAATCCGATCGCCTCCGGTTGGTAAATTTCTCCCGATAAAACTCTCACTGCACAAGTGGTGCAAGCCCCGTTACGGCAGGAAAACGGCAGTTCTATCCCTTGTTTTTCGCCAGAGTGCAGGATGTAGCGGTCTTCTGGGACTTGTAGGGTGTGGGTTTTGCCAGTGGCGCGATCGCGAACTCTAATTGTGTATGTACGGGACATCTGGATTTGCGTTTTGGAATTGGGACTTTCAGATTCAATCTAAAATATCTTTCTTTATCTTTGCATTTTCTGGGATTTTATAGTATGATCGGAGCTTGTGGCACCTGGAGAGGTGGCCGAGTGGTTTAAGGCGCAGACCTGGAAAGTCTGTTTAGGGAAACTTAACGGGGGTTCGAATCCCCCCCTCTCCGTTCTCAAATCTAGTCTAAATATATAGTTTGAACCAGACTTCTACAAATAGTCAGGTTAAATAAATAGCAGCATATTGCCAAATATATCCTTAAAATTGCTTTGAAAGTGTGTTAGCGTTCCCCAAAAAAGGTATCGTACAAACCAATATGGTTCTGTTAAGGCTAAAAACTAAAACACAACTAAAGTTTTCATTAATACTTCTTTCCTTCAGCAAGAACTGCGCTCAGCGACCACCTGCCTCCTCTTGTAACATTTATTTATTTTTCACTCAGAATTGAGCCTTTTTGTAAAGTGGCCAAACTCCTACTTCACTATGGCGACAGCCTGATGAACAGATCAGGTAAATTAAGATAAGTAAAGAAAACGCTTTGAACTAAATGGCAGCTCTAAGCTTACAAGAAATTTCTACTCAGTTAGAAAGTCCGAATTTACGCGATCGCATGGTAGCCCTAGCCAATCTGCGTCATGTGTCTGCTGAGGATGCAGTTCCTTTGATTAAAAAGGTACTAGATGACGAATCTTTGCAACTGCGATCGATGGCAATTTTTGCTCTGGGAATCAAGCCGACACCAGAATGTTATTCAATTTTGGTCAAAATTCTCGAAAATGACCCCGATTATGGTATACGTGCGGATGCTGCTGGTGCTTTAGGATATTTAGGTGATGCCAGAGCCTTTGAGGTACTTTCACGGGCATTTTATGAAGATACTGATTGGCTAGTACGCTTTAGTGCAGCCGTTTCTTTAGGTAACATTAAAGACCCCCGCGCTCATCAAATACTCATTCAGGCATTGGATAGCAAAGAAGTAGTGTTGCAACAAGCTGCAATCTCTGCACTGGGAGAAATTCAAGACATTGAGTCAGTCGATCAGATCCTGCGCTTCGCCCAATCAGATGATTGGTTAGTGAGGCAGCGTTTGGCAGAAGCTTTGGGAAATCTTCCTACTCCCAAGAGTGTCTCAGCTTTAAAATACTTGGAAAAAGACAATCATTTCAACGTTGCTGAGGCAGCTAGGATTGGCCTGAAGAAGCTTGAGGAAATAGGTAATCAAGCTTAATATTAAATCCTGCTACCTTTTAATAATTAAGTGGGAATTTTATTCATGAATATTGAAGAGTTTTTTCAGTTAAGTGCTGGGAAATGGTTTTCTCATCGTACTAGTCAACATTTGGCTTTTAACCAATCTGAAGATAGCAAGTCAGACATCATCATTGAGACGTTGGCACTAGATGATCCAAAAGTGAGCAAACTGTGTCAACAGTACGAAATTAATCCTAGTTTTGCCTCTTGTGCTGCCAAAATTACCTGGAACGGCACAATAGAAAAAGATCAAGCAAAACACAGTGGTTCAACTGTGTTAGTTTCTGTAACTGATGCAGATAATCCAGCTGAAGGTAAGTTACTGCGGGAAATAGTTGATGCCGATAAAACTCCAGTTGCCGGACACTATAAATTTGACAGTGATGGTGCTTTAATCCTAACTATAGAGGATGAAACCATGTCATTAGAGGAGCGCCTGTGGTTTGCTAGCCCCAATTTGCGAATGCGGGTAAATATCCTCAAGAATTTTGGTGGATTTAGTATCGCTTCCTTTACTTCTGAGATTCGCATGGGTGGTTTTCCACCAGCTGCGAAGGCTTCCGAGGCGGCTAATTCAGTATCGAGTTAATTTTGTCGGGTGCGTTAGCCTGCGGCATAACACACCCGACAAAATTTTTAGTGCGTTTTTCAGTGCGTTAGGACTAATGTCTATAACGAAATATTAAGCTGTAGTTAATTCCATCGCGGGTAAAAAGTTTAGATATATTTCTCTCTGCGTTGAAACTTTTTAAATTTGCAAAAAGTTAGCGATCGCCTGCGGTAGTGGCAAAATAATTACAATCAACAACGCCATTGCCAGTAATCCCCAAACGTCACGTTGGTTATCCAATTCAGTGACATCATTCAGTGCAGGTTCATCAATCAATGGCATAAATAATAAGATAATCGCCCACACCAAAAATTCTTCTCTTACTAAAGCCAGTAATAGCAACAACACGCGAGCAATTTGACCAATAATCATCGCAGTTCGTTGTCCAAACATCGCATGAACAATGTGACCTCCATCTAGCTGTCCCACAGGCATTAAATTTAAGGCTGTAACAATTAGTCCCAAAAAACCAGCTACTGCAACTGGATGCAAATCAAGGGCTGATTTTGCTGTTAACTGACTACCCAAGGCTAACTTCGAGAGTACCGCTAGTAAAATGGAATACTTGGGATTAAGGGCATCAGGATTTAAAAGTCGGGTTTTTTCAGTGATGGAAACCACATCAGAATGGGCCAAGCCCCATATTAGTAATGGCACAGTCACGACAAAGCCTGCAATTGGCCCAGCGATACTAATGTCAAATAAAGCTTTACGGTTGGGAATGGGACTACGCATCTGAATAAATGCACCAAAAGTTCCCAAAAAGAAAGGTATGGGAATAAAGTAAGGCAACGTCGAGCGAATCTTGTAAAATTTAGCTGTCAAATAATGCCCAAGTTCATGAATACCCAAAATAGTCATTAACCCTAAAGCGTATGGCAATCCCTTGAATAGAACATCTGGGTTAGATAGAACTTTGAACAAAGAGCCAATTTTCCATATAGGCGGCAGAGAAACACCAGCAATTTCCACACCCACCAAGGTAGTAGTTAACAAAGTAACTACTAGTAGTAAAAGTGCTAATCCTGGTCGAGTTAAGCGTTCCTGTTCGCGTCGTGGTGTATTTGTTTGTTTAGCTGCTTGAGTATTGGGAACCAGCACAAAGAAAGGCTTGCTATCCATACCTTCTTGAAAGATCAGCAGGAAGCGATCGCCAAATTGTGCTTCAATATTAGTCTTAATCTGCTGGTAGGCGTTGCTAGCTTTAGTTCGCAACTGACCACGGCAAATCACGGCTTGTGGTCGATACTCAATATTTTGAACGTAGTATACAGACCAAGGAAAACAATTTCGTAGTTGAGTTTCTTCGGTTGGCTGAATGGGACGCACTATTGGTTCTGCTATAGGCTGGATAGTCGGCTGTGATTCTGAGGCTTGGGCTTGAGTTTGGGCCTGTGTA
This sequence comes from uncultured Nostoc sp., assembly GCF_964245575.1. GTDB lineage: Bacteria > Cyanobacteriota > Cyanobacteriia > Cyanobacteriales > Nostocaceae > Nostoc. The sequence goes on from NZ_CAXTNP010000119.1 coordinate 9,926, forward strand.
TCTGTTGGCGATCGACGCCCCCATTGAAACAATGTCCAATACAACACTGTGGAGACAAATATCGACCAAAGAATCAACGCTGGCGGCGGAGGTTGTTTCGGCCCATACATCAGCGTCCATCCACTCAACAGTAATGCTGGTGCCATTAAAACCAGCCACAACAACCATACTGGCGTCCGGGTGATTTGAGCGACGCTGTGCTGCACCATTAGATAAGTAGCTAGCCCCAGTAGGAGGATAAACAGAAACCAAAATGCCATGTTATCTTCAGTAATTTTGACAAAACGCCCCACCAGTAGCTTCAGCACCATAGCATTAACTACAAGGCAGACCTGAAATCCCAGTTTTTTTTCACAATGGTTAACAGGGGACTGGGTATTGGGTACTGGGTACTGGATATTGGGGAAGAAATTCTTTTAAGATTTGGTTGGCGTACCAATCTCCATTCAAATCTTCCCCAGTACCTAGTCCCCAACCCCCAATCCCCAGTTCATCTTGAGAATTTCCACACTGTAACCAGATTGTCCATAACTCCTCATTTTCGGTTCTTTGATTATGTGCCCTTTACCTCAAGTGCCAAGTCATACAACTAAGCCACCACGGGCTGTCTTTCCTAACGAATTTCCTAGCACAGGTTCTCTGCAATCGGACTTCGCACAAGAGAGCATTTTTGCTTTTCCACCCAATCGGGACACATTAGGGGGAACCTCTTATCTTATTGTAAGAAATGAAGGCAATATCCTCATAGACTGCCCTGCTCTAGAGCAAACAAATCAAGATTTTTTGCGATCGCATGGAGGCGTGCGTTGGTTATTTCTCACCCATCGAGGCGCGATTGGCAAGACTGCTGAATTTCAGCAAATCTTTAGCAGCGAAGTATTGATTCAAGAGCAAGAAGCTTATTTATTACCAGGTTTAACCTTAACTACCTTCAGGCAGGAATTTACACTTGATGCAGCGACACAAGTGATTTGGACACCAGGTCATTCTCCCGGCTCATCTTGCCTCTACTACAGTGAACTTGGAGGTATATTGTTTTCTGGTCGCCATTTAATCCCTAACCAGCAGGGTGAACCAGTACCATTACGGACAGCCAAAACCTTTCACTGGCCCAGGCAAATTCAGAGCCTTCGATTCTTGTTAGAAAATTTTACACTAGAAACTCTTAGATACATTTGTCCGGGAGCTAATACAGGCTTTCTCAGAGGCAAGCGATTTATAGATCAGGCTTATCAACACCTCGCTTCTCTAGATTTACCAGCTTTGCTGCGGATACAGCCTTTTTGAGGCAGGGAGTATGGAATATGGGGCATGGGGCTTGGAGAGTTAAAACTTGAAAGTTGAGCTTCAGAAGCTCAACGTTCACCTTCAAAAGCTCAACTTCCACCTTCAGAAGCTCAACTTCCACCTTCAGAAGCTCAAC
>NZ_CAXTNP010000119.1:11448-23121 GCF_964245575.1 uncultured Nostoc sp.
TCAAAAGCTCAACTTCCACCTTCAGAAGCTCAACTTCCACCTTCAGAAGCTCAACGTTCACCTTCAGAAGCTCAACTTCCACCTTCAGAAGCTCAACTTCCACCTTCAGAAGCTCAACTTCCACCTTCAGAAGCTCAACGTCTAAGTTTTAACTCCCTCTCTCTTGCCTAATCCCCAATCCCCAGTCCCCAATCTCCGGAAATCTACCCCAGATTAAATGTTTTCCTAGTCAATTAAATCAGGTATTTATGAATATTTTAGCCAATGCTATTGATGCTTTAGAAGAATCGAATAATGGACGCAGCTTTGAGGATATTCAGCTTAAAGGTAATCGAATTATAATTACAACTTCCCTAGAAGAAGACTGGATAAAAATTATCATTGCTGATAATGGTAAGGGAATGACCGAAGAAGTAAAATAAAAGATTTTTGACCTCTTAGAGAAAAGTGTGTAGTTTACCGCCGTAGGCATAGCACTAAAATACAGCTTGCCTAAAAGCAGCTACGGTCTGGATGTGCTGGTATTTATAGGCAGCACGTTCAAGAGCTATCGGATAAGAATTTATTCGCTTGTTCCCAGTCAGAGATTGGGAACAAGGCAAACTTCTAACTCCTAACTTTTTACACCTTTCCCACCACAACCGAGTCTTTCTTCAAAAGTTCCACTGCTGCTTGATATTGCAGATCCACTTGGGTGCCAATCTGTTCACGGTTAATTGGCTCTTGGGAAATCACTTTATCTGGCTTAATACCTAGTTTATTGATATCCCGGTGTTGAGGAGTTTCATACTTAGCAATTGTGACTGCCAAGCCCGAACCATCTGATAATTCAAATAAAGATTGAATTAAGCCCTTGCCAAATGTGGTTTCGCCTACCAACTGGGCACGACCATTATCTTGAAGTGCGCCGGCGAGAATTTCACTAGCACTGGCAGTTCCTTGATTCACCAAAATCACCAGAGGATCGGTCGTCAGGGCTGGCCCAAAGGCTTCAAAACTACCTTGAATGCCTTGTCGGTTCACAGTGTAGACAATAGTACCAGAGTCTAACCACAGACGGGCGATTTCAATTCCTGATTGTAATAACCCCCCAGGATTATTTCGTAAATCCAGAATGTAGGCAGCAGCGCCTTTTTTTTCTAGACTAGAAATAGCGTGTGCCAATTCCGTTGAGGCATTGGCATTGAATTGAGTGAGACGTAGGTAGCCAATGGGCGTACCCTCAGGAGAAACACGCAAATCTGAAACTACAGGGTTAAGAGCAATGCGATCGCGTGTCAGTCTAATTTCTGTTTCTGCCTCTCCGTCCCGTTCGATGAGGAGAGTAACAAGGCTGCCACTGGGGCCACGCATTTTAGTCGCAGCTTCATCTAGGGTAAGATTTTCTGTAGAAACGCCTTCAATTTTGAGAATGCGATCGCGTGGTCTAATTCCCGCTTTATCTGCTGGTGAACCTGCTATAGGAGCAACTACTTCCAACTTCCCACTCTCAGGATTTAGAGCAATTTGTAATCCAACCCCAGTCAGTTCCCCAGAAGTATTGACCTGTAAGCTGCGGTACTGTTCTGGGTCTAAAAAGCGTGTAAAAGGATCATTGAGGCTATTGAGCATCTTCCCAATTGCTGCATAACTAGCATTTGAGTCTGTCAGTGGCTTCTCTAGAACCTTTTGCCGCACAGCCGCCCAGTTTTGATGATTAAACGTCTCATCTAGATAAGTACGATTAACAATTCTCCATACTTCCGAAACCAGCTTTTGTTCTGTCGTCAAAGCCATCGCCGGCTGGGTGAGCGTACCCAACGCCAACCAAAACGCCATTAACAATGAAAATCCAACCCGAAATACTTGTTTATTCATGAACCCCATTATCAATTCCACCTCAACCCAAATTGCCTAGATAATGCCCACTTGCTCTGTTGTTGATGAAATCTATCTCTCGATTATGTTACTTTTTTTATAGAAGTGGTGCATTTTTCTCATCAAGTTGTTCAGTCAACTGAGGCATCGTATCCACTCACCAAAGGATAAAATCTACTTTGTGTCCACCATTTTGTGTGTAGGGGCGTAAAGAGATCGCAATATATTTCCTCTTTACGGGGCGTGATACTTCTATCTCCCGGTTTCTAACCGGAAGATATAAGTGAACAGGCTGAATAAATTCAGCCTTTGTGCAGTCGGGGCAACGAAAAAACTGGGTTAGGCGATGTCAGGGCTATGCCTGCAATTGCTGTTAGCAGCCCAGAATCCCCCGAATTTAGCGTCCCTTGCGCGTGCCGTTAGGCAAGCGGATTCGAGGGAGTATGTAAAAAAGTGTAAAGTTTCTGAAGTCTCTTAGCACGCTAAAAGCTGACAAGCTTTCCAAAAAAACTCCTCTTTACTAAAATCCCAAAATTGCTAATTGGGAGAGAAGTCTGAGCGAAGGCTTCTGCCGATTCAAAACTTCGGGATTTATCAACCGCAACCGACTTTTAGGAACTTGAGATTGTATGGCCAACGTTTCCGACTGGTTTGAGGAACGCCTGGAGATTCAGGCACTCGCCGAAGACGTTACTAGTAAGTACGTCCCTCCCCACGTCAACATCTTCTACTGTTTGGGTGGAATTACCCTGGTTTGCTTTCTCATCCAGTTTGCCACTGGATTTGCGATGACATTCTACTACAGACCAACAGTTACTGAAGCTTTCTCCTCTGTGGAGTACATCATGAATGAAGTCAACTTCGGTTGGTTAATTCGCTCCATCCATCGCTGGTCTGCCAGCATGATGGTATTGATGATGATTTTGCACACCTTCCGGATTTACCTAACCGGTGGTTTCAAAAAGCCCCGCGAACTAACCTGGATAAGTGGTGTCATCCTGGCCGTGATTACAGTTTCCTTTGGAGTCACCGGCTATTCCCTACCTTGGGATCAAGTTGGCTACTGGGCTGTGAAAATCGTTAGCGGCGTACCAGAAGCAATTCCCGTGGTTGGCGTTCTGATTTCCGACCTGCTGCGCGGCGGTTCAAGTGTTGGTCAAGCAACACTAACTCGTTACTACAGCGCACACACCTTTGTACTGCCTTGGTTGATTGCAGTCTTCATGCTATTTCACTTCTTGATGATCCGCAAACAAGGCATTTCCGGTCCTTTGTAATCTCGGCTATTAGCGAAAGGCAACATTTATCAGTTCCCAGATGAAGTTGTTTGTTTTAAACTTATGAAACACAAAAAATTAATTGCACATAAGTTCCAAAAAACAAACCCTTGTATCTGAAGCCTAAAGCTGTAGAGACCCTCTAGGCGGCTGACCAGAAATAGACAAACGCTGTTTGCCGCCTTAGGGTTGCCTAGTAGCTGATAGCTTTCACAAATGCTTTAATTTAACTTAAGCAGGAGAGCACATTTCAAAATGTCAACACAAAAAAAACCTGACCTGAGCGATCCTCAGTTAAGAGCCAAACTAGCTAAAGGCATGGGTCACAACTACTATGGTGAACCCGCTTGGCCTAATGACCTACTTTACGTCTTTCCAATCGTGATCATGGGTTCGTTCGCGGCGATTGTAGCTCTAGCTGTGCTAGACCCTGCTATGACCGGTGAACCAGCAAATCCTTTTGCCACACCATTGGAAATTTTGCCAGAGTGGTACTTGTATCCAGTTTTCCAAATTTTGCGATCGCTTCCTAACAAACTTTTAGGAGTGTTAGCAATGGGTTCCGTACCAGTAGGTCTAATCCTCGTTCCCTTTATTGAGAACGTGAATAAGTTCCAAAACCCCTTCCGCCGTCCAGTTGCAACCACAGTATTCCTCGTTGGTACTCTTGTCACCCTGTGGCTGGGTATTGGTGCTGCCTTGCCATTGGATAAATCTTTGACCTTGGGACTATTCTAAATTAGTCACCATAAAGTGCTTTGACGCCTGTGAGTTTCAAAAGCAGATGTAGATGTGCTTTTGAAAGAAATTTACAGGCGTCAATTTTAACAGTTATCAGTTAAAAGTTTTGATAACTGGGTTTAAGTCCCCCACTATATGATGGGCGAAAACTTCCAACTGAAAATTAATCACTATGCCGCCGATTAGTGCTAGGTATTAGTGGCGGGTATAAAAGCTACGGCCTCTACACCTGATAACTGATAACTGTTGACTGTTCACTGATTTAATAATTCAGATTACATCTGGGATCTGAAGTTTTGGATGGAAAAGCTATTCCAAAATTTAAAATCACCAAAAGTCATCAAATACAAACATTTTTCACTTACTTAACGTAAGTTGCTAGTTACAATTCTCGAAATGCAAAAATCGTTCATGTTTTGTCTTTTGGGACATAGAATATCTCAATTTAGATTTTTCTATATCAAAGAAATTCTGCGAAAAGTGCAAAATTTAATAACTAGCAACTTGGGTTTACTTATATTTAAGTCACAGTTAATGTTTAGCATAGTGCAGCAAGACCATCTGACGGTTAAGAGCGAACTCAGTCTCCTAAACCAGGTGCAAGAATGGTTCGAGCAATTTTGTCTGCAACATTTGTCTCAACTTGGCTGGTCAAAAACCCAACTTGATCGCCTAAATTTAGCATTAGCAGAAGGCTTTACCAACGCTGTTCGTCACGCTCATCATGCTTTACCCCCGGAAACAACCATTGAGATTAACATTTATCTGTGGATTGACCGACTAGAGATTAGAATTTGGGATTATGGAAAACCTTTCAATCCTGATGCGATCGCAGAGCCAGAGCCAGGTACGCTGCAAGTAGGCGGTTATGGATGGTTTCTCCTGCGGCGGTTGGCTGATCGTGTTGTATACGAACGTGGTGCAGATGGTAGAAATTGCCTCCTCATCGTCAAATACTCTCAAGAAGCGCAAAAGTAAAAGTGAAGCAGCCAAGAAGAGGAAAAGGGGCTGGGGGCAGAGGAGAGAACCCCATCAATAAATTTAGGGCTGCTGAAACTTGGACACATTATTTTTCTCTACGAGACGCCCAAAGCGAACGCGCTTTGCGTCTCGAAATAAATAAATATTTCTACTTTGAACATAAATAAATCTCACCTCAAAACAGAAACACGAGCAAAAGGAGTCCTTGATCAAATATGATAGTTATTTGATTGATAAAAGTATACTCTTTTTCAATATTATCTAGATTAGAGTAATATGTTTTTTACGTAAAATTGCTTATTGATTATGATTTTTTTGTAAAGCCTCAAAGAATATTGTTGTATAAAAAGAATTAATGAATACAGTAAAGATAACATTCGAGTTACACTAGCTCCCTTGTTAATATTTGTCAGCAGTGTTGAGAGTCTTATTTTTGTTCTCCAACAAGTGTCATTTTGTGCTTAAAGAGATAGAGGAAATAGGGGACAAAATATGATTAAGACAGCCCTAATTACAGGAATTACAGGTCAAGATGGCTACTATCTCAGCCATTTGCTCCTCAACCGTGGTTACCGAGTTGTAGGATTAGTACCCCCGCATCGACAACCTAATTTGACCAAGCTAGGAACACTGGCAAATCAGGTAGAAATTTTTACGGTTGACTTGAGGGATAACGCGGCGTTGTTGACCGCAGTTGAACAATTGCGTCCCCAAGAAATTTACAATTTAGCGGCTCCCAGTTTTGTACCCGACTCTTGGAACGACCCATTGGGAACCCTGGATCTGATAACTGGTACGGCTACCAGGCTTTTGGAAGCAGTACGAAAAGTTGGTTTGTCTACCAGATTTTATCAAGCCAGCAGTTCAGAAATGTTTGGCGATGTATTTATTTCGCCTCAAGATGAAGAAACGCCTTTTCGCCCCAAAAATCCCTATGCGGCGGCCAAGATGCACGCCCATTGGACTATGATGCATCACAGACAGCGCTATGGGTTATTTGCCTGTAGTGGAATTTTATATAACCATGAGTCTCCTCTCCGGCCACCTCAGTTTGTTACGCGCAAAGTTTCTTTGGCAGCTGCATCGATTAAATTGGGTTTAACTGACACCTTAGAAATGGGTAACCTAGATGCCAAACGCGATTGGGGATTTGCGGGAGATTATGTAGAAGCAATGTGGCTAATGTTGCAAATTGATGAACCAGAAGAATATGTGATAGGCACTGGTAAACTGCACAGTGTTAGAGATTTAGTTGCCGCAGCCTTTGAGTCTGTAGGATTGGATTGGACGCACCATATAGTTTTAAATACCAGCTTATTGCGACAAGATGAGCATTTTCAACTAGTAGCTAACCCTAGTAAAGCTAAAATAAACCTTGGTTGGGAACCCCAAGTGAGCTTTGAGGAACTTTTAGAAAAAATGGTAAAAACAGATTTAGAACGGTTACAAAGCGGTGCGATCGCGCCTTTACCGCAAGTGTAAATAACCTAACATGCATATCACTACAGTGACAGAAAACCTCAAGTTAGGTAATAAAATTAACAAAAAAACCAACCATGTCTTCGTGTTTTTAGAAATTTTTGCCCACGAAGGCGGTATCCAATCATATATAAAAGATATTTTTCGGGTCTATCAGGGATTGAGCCAAGCCTACAAAGCGGAAGTCTTTTTGCTGCGAGATAGTCCTGATAGCTTAAATCCGTTTAAAGACAAGAACTTAAAATTTCATTACTTTAAAAATCAGTCTCCCTATTTGGGGAGACTACAAATGGCAGCAGCTTTACTCAAGTGTCTTTTGCAAAACCGTCCAGAACAAGTTTTCTGCGGTCATATTAACTTAGGAGTATTAGTAAAAACTCTTTGCCAGCCTTTGGGTATTCCTTACACCGTGCTAACTTACGGTAAAGAAGTCTGGGAACCGCTCAAAAATCAAGAACGTCGCGCCCTGACATCAGCATCTGGAATTTGGACAATTAGTCGTTACAGCCGCGATCGCGCTTGTGCTGCTAATAGTCTAAACCCGAAAATAGTACAGATGATGCCTTGTGCAATTGATGGGGATAAATTTACTCCTGGTTCAAAGCAGCCAGAATTAGGAAAGAAGTATGGCTTAACTGGTGCTAAGGTGTTAATGACAGTAGCGCGGTTATGGTCAGGGGATATTTACAAGGGTGTAGATGTAACGATTCGGGCATTACCACAAATCGCTCAGGTTTTGCCAGAAGTGAAATATTTAGTAATTGGTCGCGGCGATGACCAACCGCGATTAGCAAAACTTGCTGCATGTTTAGGTGTGAGCGATCGCGTCGTATTTGCTGGTTTCGTTGCTACAGAAGAATTAATGGAACATTACCGCCTTGCTGATGCCTATATTATGCCTTCGCAAGAAGGCTTTGGCATAGTTTATCTAGAGGCAATGGCTTGTGGAGTGCCAGTATTATCCGGTGACGACGATGGTTCAGCTGATCCTTTGCAAGATGGTAAACTGGGATGGCGAGTACCACACCGCAGCCCTGATGCGGTAGCAACGGCTTGTATAGAAATGCTTCAAGGAAATGACCTGCGATGTAATGGAGAGTGGCTACGAGAACAAGCGATCGCTCTGTTTGGCATAGATGCCTTTCAACAGCACTTGCAAAAAATTCTTCTATCCTCAGTAATGAAGTCCATTTGAGTCCAAATGATAAATGACAAATGACCAATGACCAATGACTAAAATCGCTATCCTAGAAGGAGAGCAGGACGAAATTTAATAAAATGAGCTTTAAGTCATTTCAATTGAATCTTTTAAATCTCCGCCCTTGGCTTACCCTGCTGGCAGTTATTTGGTTGCTGGTATCACTGGGCTTGGGTTGGTTGGTAAATTCGTTGCTAATTATTGTCGGGTTGCTGTTTTTGGCACCCATTGTGGCTTTTTTTGGGTTTCGTTGGTGGCTGCAACGTAACTTGGTTGCTGACCAGTGTCCCGTCTGTAGATATGAATTTACAGGTTTAAATAACAGTCAGTTGCAGTGTCCTAACTGTGGGGAGTCATTGTTAGTACAAAATAGCCATTTTCAGCGCTTCACACCAGAAGGCACAATTGATGTCAAAGCTGTAGAAATCCCAGCCAAATCACTGGAAGATTAGTCATTAGTCATTAGTCATTAGTCACTTGCCTTGAGCGACTTGTACTAAGCGGCTTGTGCCGAGCGAAGCCGAGGTAAGTCGAAGTAAGTCGAAAGGAGTCGAAGTATTGGTCATTGGTCATTAGCAAAGGACAAATGACTATTTGTTTGTTTGTTGCGAGATTGAGAGGGTGTAGTTAAAGCTTGGCTTTCCTTGGGATAGTTCGCCCACATACACTGAGTATGTTCCTGCCTGCCAGTAACCAGAAAGTTCTGGGTTGCCTCCAGAATATTTATCTGCCATTACACAAAAACGCCCCCCAGGCCCATCGATCAATAGCGTTGGTTTCCCTTCACTCTCTACTGTTAATCGCAAATAAGGTAGTGATTCTGTAACCTGGATAACTTGATTAGGTTCAGTGGTAATATTGCCACAATTACTTTTGACAGTTCCCCCAGACTTTCCCTTCAAAACCAGTGGATCTGCTTGGAGATTTCGATTAATTTGAATTGTTGGTTTCTGTGCCAAATTAGTCTGGGCGAAAACCAAACTTATCGCCAAAGCTGTAGGAACAATTGTAAATAGCCTAAGCGTTTTCATTTTAATTAATGCTCCAGATTTTTTCTAGAGCAATATTGTTATATCGTCTGATTTATATAGACGACAGAAAACCGTCTTAGTTCCAAAAGCTGCCGTATAAAACAATACCATTAAATTCAGGATTTTTTGTGAAAATTTAATGGGTGTAAAGACCATTAATCGTGCAAATTATCTATGTTTAGTGGCGCTTTTGCACCAAATATTCTACTTTACATTCTGCACTTCAATCCGTAACACGCTAAAATTCCAAAAATCATCATAATTTTTACTGCCCAGAAAGGTATTGCACACACAGACATTAGCTAAAATCACTAAGACAACCACCAAAAATACAATTTGGTTGGTCTGTTGTGGAATAAGTAACCTAGCTGAGGTAGAAAAGATTGATGAATCCTCAAAGAGAAGAAGACTTGCAGCGTCGCCTCAATAAGCTAGAGGCAGAGATTAATTATTCGCCGGAAGTGGTTCCCCAACCACAAGAGCAAAAACAGATACCTCAGTCTGTTTTTGCCAAATTTAACTTGCAACTGGAGCGATTTCAGATTTGGTTCAACAGCTTATCTGGGACAAAAAAGCTGGTAGTTTCGGGTGTGACGGTGCTAGTAGGCTTGGCAATGCTGCAAGCAGTGTTTAAACTGGTTGCATCTGTAATCAGTCTGGCACTTTTGGGAGTGTTAGTGTATGTTGGATACAAAATTTTTGTGTCTAGTAGCTTTCAACGTAAGTAATATGATATGCATTTACTTTGCATACCCGTAGTTATGAAAGTCAGGAGCCATAATACAAAAGGCTCCTGACTTATGACTCCAAAATTCTATTTCAACATGCTTTTCTTTTTGCCGATTAGCTTAGTCTATTTTAATTGTGCCGATCACGGCGTATAAATAATGTCAAAGGAAATTATGCAATGACGACACCAATTGTTAAAAGAAGTAATCAATCTGGTCAGTCAAAACAACCAGAAAGAGCCAGTTCGCTGCTCCTAGCAAGTAGGCGTTTTGCTGCTTGGGCGGCTGAAATTACACTAGTAGTTACTAGTGGGTTGATTCCCTTCGGCATTGGTGTTTATGCCAATTCTAGAAGCGATCTTAACCGAGTGCCGCTTAACCCCGTGCTGGTAGTCACAGAAAGAGCGATCGCTAGACCCCTGGCTCTACCTGTGAGCTATGGCATCCGTAACGTGGCATGGCCGACTAATATTTTGTGGACAATTGCCCTGTTAGCACCTGTAACTCTCTCATGGTGGCAATTGTATTTACTGGCTAAGACTGGTAGCACAATTCCTAAACGTTGGTTAAAAGTGCGGGTTGTCAACGAGCAAGGAAGACCACCTGGTTTGGGGGCAGTGGTGATCAGAGAAGGAGTTGGGCGTTGGACTGTACCCATTTCCATCGCCTATCTGCTGTGGCGCTACAGCTTTGCTTTTCCTAATTTAGGATTATTCACTTTTTTGTCTTTGTTAATGATTGTAGGTGAAGGGATAGGCTTACCGTCGCGCCGGGGGCGTCGCGCATTGCACGATCAACTTGCAGGCACTTATACAGTAGATGCGACTCGTCCCTTGCCATCCTCACTCTTAGCTAACAACAAACAAGCTCAGTCTACTGATGGTAATGATGAAGCAGAAGAATGGCAGGAGGGAGAAGAATTAGCGGCAGCCCAAACCAACCACTCGCCTAATCTGTGGCGGCGGATACAGCAAAATCCTAATCTGACTTTGTTTGGGGTAGGGCTTACGAGTATGACTGCTGTATTGGCAACTTTAATCGGCACTCAAGTTTATATCCAAATTCAACAATCCCAGCGAGCAACCGAGAAAATCAACAGCCAACAGTTCCTCGAACTTGTCAAACAATTAGCTCCCAACTCTGGGGCGACTAATGAGCAACGCCAAAGTGCAATACTGGCTATAGGTGGTCTTAATGACCCAGAGTCCATCAAATTTCTGGCGAATCTCTTGGTTAGTGAAACCAACCCCAGCATCCTGGATACGATTCAACAAGCTTTGACAACTGTCGGGCCCCAAGCCATCCCAGAATTAAAAAATAAGAATCAGTTTTTGGTTAGCGAACTAGAGTCTGTGGGTAGCACTGCAACCCAAGAACGAGAATTAAGGCAAGGGCGGCTACAAAGAAACCAACGGACGATCAACAAGATTCTCTCTGTTTACAGTGGTAAAATCGAGGGCGTTGACCTTAGTAGCACCCAATTAGGTCAAAGCGGGACTCCAGGAAGTTCCTTCTTCAACTTGGTACTAGACAACCTTGATTTATCAGGAGTTAAGTTTAAATCTGCAAATCTTAATCAAGCCAGCTTTAAGGGTAGCCGCTTTCGAGACGTGGGTGAAGATGGACGTTCGGATACCTACGACGATGTGATGGCTGATTTAAGCCAAGCTCAGTTGCAGCAAGCCAATCTTACTGATGCTAATCTCAGTCGCGTCTTGATGAACCGGACTGATTTGAGCCGCGCCACTCTCAACAGAGCCAACTTATCCAACGCACGTCTATATGAGGCTAAACTCAACAGCGCCCAATTAGTAGGAGCCGATCTGCGAAACGCTGTTTTGGAAAAAGCTAGCTTGACTGGAGCAGATTTAGGTGACGCTAAATTGAACGAAGCCAATCTCTACGCTGCCCGTTTAGGTCGCGCCACTGCCATAGGAACGCAATTATCCTTTGCCAACTTAACTAACACTGATTGGCAAGGGGCAGATTTATCAGGAGCCTATTTGGATCGTGCTAATCTCCGCAATGCTAACCTGGGCGCCACTCGTCTAGCTGGTGCTGTTTTGCGTTCTGCCCAGATGGAAAACGCTAACTTGCAAAATGCCGATCTGAGTCTTGCAGATTTACGGGGGGCAAATGTTGCCGGAGCAGATTTTAAGGGGGCAATTCTCGCTCCTAGTAAACAAGATCCAGCAGATCAATTTGTTCAAACCCCAGATTTAGGCTCAGTATCTGCCGTAGTCCAAGGGGTTGATTTTTCTCAAGCCAAAAATTTAGATTCTAAGCAATTAGCGTACATTTGTACTCAAGGAGGCATTCATCCCCGTTGCCCGTAGAATGAGATGGGGAGCAAGGGAGGCAAGGGGAGCAGAGGGAGGCAG
>NZ_CAXTNP010000120.1:0-22993 GCF_964245575.1 uncultured Nostoc sp.
CCCTTGTAATGATTATCATTTTTATTAGCTGTATATTTTATTTCCTGGAAGTCCCCAACCTGAATTAAACAAGCAAGGAGGAGGCAAGCGATCGCACCCCGACTATCGCCAAACCACCATCTATATAAATAAGCAGATTGAGAAGCGAATGAAGGCTGCATTCCTAGAGGATGGGGTAGAGGACTTTTCCCAGTGGATTGAAGAACGGATCGAGGAATGGCTCAAAGGGCGTAAGCAAGACTAAAAGCTAATGTAGAAGTGCAAGGGTAGCGAGTACTCAGGTATCCACAATAATTATTACAGGTGCTTGCGGGTGCGTAGCTTGCCGCCTTCTCTACGAGACGCTCCGCGAACGGCATCGCTTCTTCTAGCTTGGCGCTTGCCAAATTCTTAGAGGAAATGTGAGATGTGCTTGGGGCGATCGCACTGGTAGTTTGTAGGGTGGCTTGTGGCTTGTCGTTAGACATCGCATTTGACAGCAGATGGTAAAAATGCCTAAATCAAGCCCAAAGTAAGAAATTTCTTGGTGGATTTTCTTACTTTGGTAGCCATAGTCAAGTGATATCAAGGCTTTTAAGAGCCAGTACTGTTTCCCCTTGTTGCTTGATCGCGGTTTAACTGTAGTTGTTATTTATTTATGATTTATTTATGATTATTAGAATTTGAGTGATTAATCGTTGCATTATTAGAAATAGCACTATCAAATAACTCACACGAAGTACTATTAGTACTTTTTAACTCATCTTTATCCTCTTGATTGTTTAAAACCTGTATATTAGCTGCTCGTGGACTAAGGGATCTAGCTTCATTATATTCATTTATCAACTTAGTAAGCTCATCACTTTTTTTCATCAAAAATAAGCATATAAGCTTGAATTCATCAGTATTAGCTGACTTATTTTGTAAGCCTCCTTTATGTAAAATTTGTAAGTCTAAGTCCCGTTTAAATTGGGAGAGCTTACTATTAAACTTAGCAGAAGTATCATAATTTTCTGCGGGGCGAACAGTATTATTTATAACACCTAATAATATGGTTATAATACCAAATATAAATATTATTTTCCCCAATAATATTTCAGCTTTCTTCTTAGCTAAAGTCTCATCTAGTTCTGTCTTTTGAGTATCTTTAGATGGAGTAGAAGTTTTTTGTAAAAATAAAGCAAGTTGTTCTCTTGAACTTGTGAGACTACCAAGTATTACCAGAGAGATTGGTACGGAATATTGCAGAATAAAAAAATTGATTAAAAGAATACCTGAAAAAAAAATTTGAAATTGACATTCTTTTTTAATTTCATAATATGACTGAATAAGATTAGGCTCTTTTTTTTTAAATAAGTGAAATAATTTCATTTTGCACCTCATTTACAGTAGGATAAATTACTAGTTTTATTTCATAACCTGTTCATGAAATTCCTTACTTGGCATTGAGCCGAAATGACCGCTAAAAAGGAAATAGAGCCTAGCAAAGCCCGTCCTATAAAGCTTTCAGCTTTTTATCCGCTTCAGTTTTACCCATTTACCCAATTGTGGGAAAGCTAAATTTAGTACACACTTACTAATAAATCCAATTTGAAATCTTTCAAATACCAAGATTTGGGTGAAAGTTGGTAACAAGGGCAGAGTAACATTGATTTTTTAGGGGTTCTGAACAAAAGTTACTACACGGAATTTTTTGACTATTTCCCGAAAATATTTTAGTTATTTAGGTCTTAGCAACCATCAAAAATCGTCAAATCAGTAATTTTTTAGTTCAGTATCAACCATCTATTAGCTTGATTCTGTTCATAACAACGTAAAAATGACCCGTATACTTTGATTCCGTATGTAATTCAAAAGTCCAGTATTTTTATCAACTATTTTTTGACTAATGTAGAACTTACGCATAGTTTTATTAAATCCTTGTCCGCGTAGGCGTTCGCGTAGCGTCTCGTAGAGAAGCCCGCCGAAGGCATCGCCCGCCTAAAATTCCTCCCCCAGCGCCGCGCTCTCTTGACCCAAGCCCAGCTATAGCCTGAGTCTGCATCCCAGTCAAATCCCAATATGGTTTTGTGTTATGCGATCGCACTGAGAGACTTCGTAATGGGGTGCGACGGCGCAAAGCGATCGCCTCAAAGCTTTTGGTATTGATGTTCTCACCTTCCAGTCTCATTCTCTTTAATCCACATTAGGCGTTAATTCATAATTTATAGTAAAAAATTGGTTCTAGATTCTGGAATTGGAGTTTAATCCTGCGTATTTATCTTATGAGGAAAATCAATTCTATAACTTACCTCTATGAAACCTCTCATCCCAGAAGTAATTCGAGCTATAACCCCTATGTTTATAGCAACTATTGGAGCAGTCATTGCTGTTGCTGTTATAGTCTCGCCAAACTCAAAAAATAATCCAGCCCAGTTATCATCTGGGTTTGGACTTGCAGGAACAGCGATCGCTGTTCCTGCTGGCCTTGCTCAAAGTAGCAAAAGTGAGTCTGACTTTTCAGTGAGCAAGGAGGGCGACAAATTGAACGTTAGCTCTCCAAGCTCTGAGCCAGCAGATGGATAATAAGTTGGTCTAATAAAAGTCTGAGGCACAATTCTATTTATTTTTTGAGCTATTAATTCTTAGACCTCTTCTTGTAATAAATGGCTCAAAAAATGGATTGCATCTCGGTAGTAGGCCCAGATATAGCATAGTTTACACTAGGGGCAAACTAAACCGATTAGTTTAATTTCTGCTAGCGTTATTTAGTCAAGCTCATCCGTAAGCTCTTGTTGTATATAGATTTCACTCTTTTCAGGAAAAGTAACACTGTAGTGCAAATCTTGGGTATGGATAGCGACAAAAGCAGAAGTATTTATTAACTTTATTTACAATTTTTTTGCTGAAAAACTGGAGGATCTTCTGAATGTCAACACTTGAGAAGGGTAAAAAACTCATTAAGTATATGCGTAGTAAGGACTACCGTGTATTAGCCATTAACATTGTCTATTTAGAGGACGTGAACGCTGATACATGGGAACCCTTGCAAGGTAAACTGGACTTTTGGGACGATGCCCGGATTTTAGTACGTGATAACGGTGAGGTTCTTTTAAGCTGTGAGGCAACAACTGAACCGGGGCGTTATTATACGAAGAACACACGTATCTCTGAAGGAGTGTTTAGAATTGCTTTCGGTCAATACAAAGATGCTTGGCAAGTAGGCGACCATAAAGGACAACTTGCTTTAGTCCAATGCGGAATTATCAAAGGCTACCGCGATGGCAACAAGAACGGCATCAGAGACAAAAACGACTACATTGATGCAGGTTCAGATTTTGGTATAAACCAACATACTACCTCTGAGTTTGATGGCTCATCCCCTGATAGTATTGGTCGTTGGAGTGCTGGTTGTTTAGTGGGTCGTTATTCCTCAACCCACTATGACAAGTTTATGCCTGTTGTTCAAAACATGGGACGGCGAACCTTGGACACTACAATCATCGCTGGTGATGAGTTCGCTGACTTTTGCAAGAACAATTAAATTTAAAGACCCTGATTTGTAAAAAATCAGGGTCTTATTTTTTATACCTTTGTTCTTATAGACCTTATTGCTTGGTAACGAACTGCAAACATAAACAGCCAAAACTGCAATCAAGACAATTTCAAAACCACAATAAGGTATTGAGTCGAGATCCGATACCGTTGGCGAATTCCCCAAACAGCTAAACTGAACAGGTTAGTTCAGTGATGAAACGATTGAGAGCCTTTCCTAGTAAACGTAAGGGCTAATACGTGTGTACAAGCAGTCAAAGGAAGCTGGTAGCAATTATGTTTAGGAAACCGTAATTACCGCAGAATTGAATTTATTAAGTTGTCTGCCAAAACTTTACAATACAACCCGTAATTTCACCAGACTGTACGCCGGATTGTATGCCCGACAATAGTTAAAAAACTGGCATACAACAAGCGGATTATGGCAGACACTCAACCAGATACCCTTTCAAGTGATACCGAACCGACTCAAAAAGAAGAAAATTTTTCTAAAATTTCCATATTAGATTTGCAAAAAAAATATGGGATTCAGCGTGACTCCTTCTACGCTCGGACACGATACCTGCGGATTACAACTTGGAAGGAGGGCGGAAAAGCTTATCTAGATGCCGGACAGACTGCTCACATGGACGCGCTACACGAACATATACAGCAAACTGGTAGAATGCAAGGCTATACAGTACCCGAACCATCCGGGCCAATTGAAGACGAGCAGCCAGCACCTACAACTACTTTGACTGTCGCCGAGACTCAGCAAGTTACCCCGACCTACGCACCCAAGCAGAAGCGATCGCAGTCTTCAGGGCAAGTCGATGATGTTGACGCAATCGTACAATCTGCACAGGGGAAAGCAGCTGGTACGTTGATTGCAGAGAATATACTCGCTCGTCACTTCATTGAAAATCCAAACCTATTACCAGATGAGCTAAAAACCAAAATCAAGGAATCGGGGGAAATGCCAAGCATCGACCCTTTCGCTTACGCAGACTCATTGATCAGCGCCGCAATGGGTTCTATCAGCGCAGCTTAAAGTTTTTGGGAATGCTGGTAACTGGTGCAATTGTTGCTGTTAATGGGTTGAATCCTTTGTTATTACTGACATTGAGTATAGGGGGAGTTATAGCGATCGCCCCTAAACTGACCTTCAAAGTTTCCTCTAAGAACGAGACTCAAGAACCAGCACCAGTAATAGAACAGATACCCGCGCCTGGAGAGTTCCGAATTTATCGACAAGCAGAGCTAAACAGAACTACAGCCTCACTCCTAGCGAATGGGGCTATTCTCATAGCTGGGGAAGACGGGAGTGGTAAATCCACCTTAGCGATCGCAGTTGTTGAAAAACTACAAGCCGATGGCTTCATGGTCGCATTCATCGAACCAGCCACCCCTAAACAGATGTTGCTGGAAATCGCTCACCAGTTCGACATACCAACCGAAGACCTAGAGGGTAAGTCACTCACGGCTGACAAACTAAAAAGGGCGATCGCCCAATTCTTAGAGGAAAACACAGCCTTCCTCGTCCTCGATGACGCTCACTGTTGCGATGCAAAATTTAGAATGTGGCTTAAGCAGTTAAGACGCAGCGATGCGCCTATGCTGTTACTCGCCACTGACCCACCACGCACCGACATTTTTATCAACATTCCCAGAATCGAACTCAAACCCCTGCCAGAGTACGCGATTCGGGAAATCATGATTCAAGCGGCTGCGGAGAGAGCGATCGCACTCAAACCCTCGGAATTATCTAAATTACAGGAAAGAGCAGGTGGCAACCCGATGTTAGCGGCGAGAGCCGTAGACGAGGAATATTTGGGGTTAGATGTCGAGTCAGGCGACCATCGCCGCTACTTTGACATCACCCCTTTAATACTCCTGGCGGGAATTGCCTTTGTGATTATGAGGTTTATCGGGCTGGGGACTGGCGATCAAGCCTTGTACATTTTTGGAGGTATCGCGGCGGCTGTGTTCCTTGGTCTTTCTCGCCTTCTATATAATCTGCCACCAGAAGATAGGAGGATACGCTAGTGCTGGGAATATCTCATCTATTAATCAGTGGCACCGCTACCAGTTTACTCCTTGGAACTGCCAACCCTGCTGTTATTGCAGCAGGTGCGATCGCAGGTCTTCTCCCAGACATTGACATTTCGACCTCACCCGCCGGACGTGTCCTCCCGTGGATAAGTAGATTTTTTGAGAGCAGGATGCCACATCGCAGCTGCACACACAGTTTAGTTGCTAGTGGTGCGATCGCAGTCATGGGGTACGGTGTAGCATTATTTAATCCTTCTTTTTTGAATCTCGCTCATGCTCTAAGCGTGGGCTACTTTTTTGGGTGGTTCGCAGATATTTTTACCCGTGGCGGTGTGGAAATGTTCTGGCCTTCACCTGTTCGCTGTGTCTGCCCAGGCAATCGTAACTTGAGATTGAGAACTGGGAGTAATGCTGAGTATTTCATCCTTATATTGCTGATTGCGATCGCTCTCGGCACTTTTAGCATCAACAACTCAGGTGGAATTTTAACCCAGTTCAACCGATTAATCGCGTCCCCTTCAGGGGTGCAACATATTTTCAACGAGTCGGGGTCAACTCACTTAATCAAAGCCAACATCAAAGGAGTACGCACGGGCGATCGCTCTAAGGTAAATGGGCAATATCTAATTATCCAGGTGCAGGGAACTGGCTTTTTAGTCCAAAGTGACGACGGGCGGATTTATAAAGCTTCAACCGAACCTGATTCCCAAATATTCTTAGAGGAAATCACGGCGGATGTGGGACGACCAGCCATTACTAATATTGAGGCGCTGACCCTGGAGGATGAACCGATAGGAAGCGCGATCGCACAGTTTAACCGCACTGGGGCGATGGTATTCATCTCCGGTCAGTTAATGGTGGATGGGCTGGAAACCGCAGGTTTACCAAGCGACCCGTATCAGTTTCCCACCATTAAGGCGACTGATAGCAGCATCACTTTAGAAGCTGCACCCCTTGCAATTGTCCAGAATAAGCTGGGTGAAGAATTCGCCACAGGTCAACTTCAAGTCAGGGTGATTAATAGCGGCAGTCAATAGTCCCCACTCCCCTTTTTCCCCATACCTTATGTCCAATGTCCAATGTCCAATGTCTAACTTCTAACCTAATCTCTATTCCCTATCCCCTAATACCCAATGCCTCCTAAACCACTGCCAGCAGCCACTTTAAAGCCTAATCAATCTAAAAAGACTTCTGTTACTGATACATCTGGCATTTTGCTAGGTGACAAAGTTTACTGGAATCCCGCCAAACTTCGGAATGGACACGCCGCTATTTTAGGGACTTCTGGGAGCGGTAAGACACAGACATTAAAAGCGATCGCTCATGAACTCCCATCATTATTTCCTGATATCAAAATAGTTGTCGCAGATTTTCATGGTGACTTAGAGCTACCTAACGAAGTTTGCTATTCACTTGATGCTGAGTCTCCATACGGGTTAAACCCTTTGGTAATTGACTTAGATCCAAAAGGTGGTGGCCCAGATTTACAAGCGATCGCTGTCTCATCTATCCTGAGAAAGTCCCTAAAAATGGGTGAAAATCAGCAAGGCTTAACCTTAAATGCCTTTATAAGTTGCTATGAAAGTAGAGGTATTTTTCAAAAAGACCAGTCAACTTGGACGAATGTTCCTCCTAATTTTGCTGATTTAGAAGCTGAACTTCAAAGTCGTTTAGAAGATGGCTGCAAGGACTCAGAAAAGTTATTGCTAAAACTGGCAGCTACTCTTAAATATGGAATTTTCAGTAAAACTCAACCATCAATCAACTTTCCCCTTGTGCGATTTGACTTATCGGCATTATCTAAAGTACCGGGCTTAAGTGCGATCGCCGCAGAAACTCTATTAAAACAGCTTCTTGATAGTCATAAACTCATGGGAGAAATTGATGGGAGAGTCCCTCGCTGTTATGTAATTTTGGATGAAGTGAAAGAGGTAAAATCTTCCAACACTCTTGAGAGAATCACCAGCGAAGCCCGGAAATTTGGTTTGGGGGTAATTGTTGCTAGTCAAATGGATGCAGATATTTCTAATACTGTTCTAGCCAATTCATCAACGAAAGTGGTGCTAGCCGTTGACCAGGTAGAAGCTGCTAAGGTTGCTCGAAGATTCAGATTTGCACTTGGGTTAGTTACCAATCTTCAACCATTAGAGGCATTGATTAGAATGGATAACGACGGATTTCATACTAAAATAAAGCCATATTATGAACGTATTTAAATATTAGTTATATACTAAGATATAGCAAACTTTTCTAGTTAATTTAAGGTATAATTTCAATAATATGTTTCGGCGGTGCTGGTAACACCCCGAAACGTGGTCAACCTAATACAAGTAGGTCAACATGAATATTATAGACTTTAATGCAGAAAAGCTTTATCTTGGCTCTTTGTGCAAAAGAGAGCATGAATGGAATAAAACTGGAAAAACTCTCAGAAGGAAGAACACCAAGGGCTGTCTAGAGTGCGAAAAAGAAATTTATAAACAGCGTATTTTAGAAGATCCAGATTGGAATAAGAAAAAATATCAGAGGAATAGAGAAACTTCAATAAGATGTAATCGTCAGTTCCATAAAAACAATCCTGAATATAGAAAACAATATAATCAGAAGTACCAAGAATTAAATCGTGACCGAATAAAACAACAGAAAAAACAAAAATACGAGGAGAATAGAGAACAAATTTTAGCAGTTAACAGAATAAGACTTCGGAAATATTATGCAGAAAACCGTGAAAAAATAAGAGCTAAAAAACGAAGTGAATATCAACAAAAATTAAGTTATTTTCGTAAAGTGTGTAGTTTTTACTCTAGAAAAAGAAGGTCAAGAAAAGAAAATAATCATCATGCTGCTTATAATCTTGAGCAAATTCAGTATTTATATAAACAGTTTGATGACAAGTGCGCTTACTGTGGTTTAAAAGAACAGCTAACACTTGATCACTTCATTGCAATATCCAAAGGAGGCCCAGATTGTTTAGGAAACTTTCTTCCAGCCTGTCCTCGGTGTAATTCTTCAAAGCACAATGCCGATCCAATGGAATGGTATAAAGAACAACCATTTTATTCTGTCAAGCGTTGGAACAAGATTCTTAAAGTTCTCGGTAAAAAGGAATCTAATTACAATCAGATTCCACTGTTTTAGTTAAGTAAAACTGGAAGGCGTATATTTATGCCTTCCAAGCGTTAAAATATTGGCTGAAAATGGGAACTATAGGAGATGGGAGAAAGATGGATTGATTAGTGCCATGAAAGAATTTAATATCAATAACTTAATTACTTATATTTCCATTGGGCTAGCTGGACTAATTTTTACAACTAAATATTATCCCCAGAATCAAACAGCCGTTGCAGAAAGTCAAGGCAAGGCAATTATTAAAAATACTCCTGAGCCTGATACGGAGGATGGGGTAGACGATTCTGCTATTTCAATCCTCCAACAAAACCGTCCTCTAAGAATGAGTATCAGTGTTGATAATCCCTCATTTTTAAAGGTCAGAGTTGGGCAAGAAATTAAAAAAGGGGATGTAATATCTGATAACTCTACAGAACGCGATCGCTTAGATAAACAGAAAAAATCTATCAAGTTGCAAATTGACAATCTAAAATCTAAGGCTATTCCCGAACCCTTCAAACCTACCCAAGCACTAGGGCTGAAGCCATTACCACCAGCTATTTTCTCAGAGGAAAGTGCAGCGATCGCACAAGGCAAAATGAAGTTATCCCAGGCTGAGGCAGTCTTAGAGGCGCGTACACAGCTGTTAAAAACAGACAACCCAGAGCGACGGGCAGAGTCAGAGAATGCCGAGGCAGGCTTGCAAATTGCCAATTCAAAAGTGCAAGAACAGGAGCAGATGATCCAGTCAATGCGTGATATGAAGCTCTCAACCGAAATCTTGCAACATGAAGAGGCTAAATTAAACCAGATGCGATCTGAAATGGATCAGGCAAACTCCGCACTCGACCAAGCAAAAGCCAAACTCAATGCTTCTGCTATTCTCCAACAACAGGAATTACAGCAGCTTCAGATAAATGTACGCCTAGCGCAGTCTGATTTGGAGGTAGCTGAGTCCCGCTTGACTGCGGCTCAAAATCGTCGCCAACTGACAGAATATGATGCAAATCTTAATGAGGCGCGTAGACAGCAGCAAGAGAACCAAACTCAACAGGAATATGCAAGACAACAGCAAGAATATGCCCAGTCTGTTAGAGACAGAGATTATCAGTTAGCACAATTAGCAATTTCGTTGACCAACATTGAAGATAAACTAGCACTTATCCCGATGTTGCGATCGCCCCGCAATGGTTACATTAGGCGCATAAAACCTTGGGTGGGACGCAACGGGAAGTATGAGACAACTATTACTATTAGCGCTGCTGCTGTTTCCTCTCTTGATGGGGGAAGCGATGCCTTCGGCGGGCTTCGCCAACGCCCAGTCTCCACCAGTCCCGATTCCAGTTCCCACACCCGCTAAACAGAGGCATACCCCGACAACCCCGCCACAACCTACGACCGGAGAAAGTTCCGAGACACCGGACGAGACAATTCAGGACGACCAGCCACAGGATAATCTATCGCCAGAGGAGGCACAGCAGGCGGATCAAGAATCTGATTCAAAACTACCTAAACCTGAACAGAATCCTTTTAACAAGCCCAGCATCGATGTCATTTTGCAGCGAGAAATGAATGATGATATGTGGCGGCTGCTGCGCGGCGGACTTCCCTGTTTAGAAACATCGGCAGTTTGTTTACAGCAGTTACAGGATAGAGCGATCGCACAATCTCCACTCCTCAAAGAAATTGATACCCGCATCGCTGAGGCTAACTCTCGCATTGATGAGGCGAAAGTAAGGAATAAAAAATCTATTCAACTGTCTATATTAACTCCAGGATTACAGTATTTACTTGGCCCCACACCAACAGCAGGGCAACCACAAGCGCCAGGAACAGGGTTAATTGATAATATCGCCGGGATATTTAGTGGTCGAACTAACCTAATTAATGGGTTGTTAAATGTAATTGGAATCCCACTATTCCAGGGAAGCCAAGGCGGAAATGCTGACGCGCAGCGCAACGCGATCGCTATCAGCGATATTCAGGTAAAGGTGGCTGAACTTCAGCGCAGCCGCGCACAACTGGCTGATACAATTCGGGATAAAGTAGCTCAATCGTTAATCGCTTTCGATGAAGCGAGAACCGATTTTCAAACTGCTCAGGTTGTGGCGAGTCGAGCAGTTGACCAGTTTAAAGTATTCGAGTTACGTTATGTCAGAGGTAATAGCGATACTGAAAGTTATTTGACAAGACAAAATAGCCTAGATAATACAAAGGCTACAACTTATCGAGCTTGGGCAAAGATGAGGCGATCGCTATTTACGATTAAGCTGTTAGTTTTGTCTATCAAAGACGCTGAAATTTGAATACTGACCTCTTCGAGGTTCGCCAGTCACTCATGGGGGAAACCCCCAAGACCGTGCTGGCTCACCACCTGCTATTACTTCCAGTTTTCCACTCTTCCAAGCTTGATAAATTGGGGTTTTATTTAAACTAGAGGTATCAGCGCGGTAAACATCAAAATGAGTGCGCCAATCATGGAACCTTCCATTTCGCCAAACTTTGGGCAGTTCTTGCCCCTGGTGCTGCACCTTTAACTTTTTCTTAGAGGAAAAGTATTCAACGGTATGGTCGCTTACCTTCAATCGAGAACTGACCAAAATTGATCGCTTAAATTCCTCCCAAGTACCGTAACTTTCCTTTTCTCCAACTTCTAAGGCAAAGCCGCTAATCCCTCCACCTACAGCAATTGCTGTTATTATTTGGTCATTAGGATAGCGATTTAGATTACTGTTAATTGCACCAAATTGTAGGTTAATTGGTGCTACGCTCAACCAAGTCTTTTCAAGTCTAATAAACAGGTTTCCTCTAAGAATCTCGGTATGAGCAGTCTTAGGCAGAAAAAACTGGAACGGGCCAGGCTTATCATTCAGCCAAATTGCTAGGTTTTGGTACTGTGCCACAGCATCATTACCAGACGAGGAAGTTGATATTTTAGTCGGGTCTTTTCCTGACGACGCAATGAAATAATCAACCCCCCGCCGCGAGTTAAAAGCCATTAGTTTAAATCCGTTCCAGTCCCCGCCGGAACCTTGTGCCAGTGTCCCCAGTTGGAAACTGTTACCAAAGTACAGAGTTTCGTAAAACTGGGGCTGGTCTTGTCCCCCAGGCTTCCAATTCTCATAAGTCGGTTTTGAGTTGAGTAATTCTAGCGGTTTGGTAAACTGCTTTTTGGCAAGTGTCACAGCTGCGGCGGGTGGCCTGTAGCTGCTGGTGATGAGGTGGACTAAATCAGGATTTTGGTTAACATCCCTAATGGGTGAATCTCCAAAATACAACCCTAGCGCCTGGGCTGCACCCGAACACCAGACACAGTTACCATCGCTATAATCACGTTTGGATGGCCCACCGAATCCACCGCGCCAGTACTTCAATGCCCCGGTGATGGTGAACCAATCTAAGGCCGATTTTGCGATCGCCTTCACTTCCTCGTCTTTGGCAAAGTCATACAGATTAACGTAAGTGGTCAGCGCGTGACCGAGATAAGCTTCACTATCCCATTCGCCCTGCCCAATTTGGTAGAGCGATCGCACCTTAACCGCTATCCTTTCCTTGTATATTTGCCGTGTACGCTCGTTTCCAGCCTCCTCAGCCATTAAGTAGGCGCTAATTTCCCGCATTGCCCGGAGGTTGTCTGTGTTCCTGCAATCAATCCAGGTATTACAGTTATCCTGTGATTTTTCCCAAAACTTTCGCGGTGTGGGGAAGTGGTGAGTTAAGGGATCATCTTTTGTAAAAATCCTCATTGCCTCCTTCATCTTGGTTTTATAGTCAGGGGTAAGGAACTGACCAAAACCAAAGTATTTTCTGATTTGACCCTTTAGAGTAAAGCCTGAGTAGAAATCAAATCCTAATATGTGACTATTCTTAGAGGAATCAGCATCTTCACTTTCGAGGAATGCGATCGCACTCTCCCTGTTTCCTCTAAGAAAATCAATCATTGCCCTTGGATAAGACTGCTTTTCATACTCATACGCCGTACTTCCATATTTTCCAGACTCAAACTTACTTAAATATTGCTGTTTTCGCTCTTGAAACCCAGCTTCTAACTCTGGCGACCATTGAGCCATGATTGGTAACTGATGACTGATGACGAGTAAAACTGCTGTGATTAACCTTTTCATAGTCAAAGAAGCTTAATGACCACCAAAATATGTGTGTGTATTGGGCGCATTCGTACCATGTAAAAGTGAAAATTAGATATGCGATCGCAACCGCCCCAATGTCTCTATAAGACGATTTCAACACATACCACAGGCAAAAATTTATCAACCCCAAATACACAGCTAACCCTATGATTCCCACTGATAAGGCAGTATCTATAAAAAGATTGTGGGCTTTTGTTGCCGTTATCGGTTCAGTTTTGATTGTGCCATCTGGAAGGTGAGGATAGGCAATTTCAAATCCATCAAACCCCCATCCAAAGGGACGCATTTTAATTCTGGTAGTTGATATTTTCCAAAGATAATCTCTATTTGATGTCAAGTTGGAAATTATGGAGTCATTATTAACATTTCTAGTTTGAGAGAATGTAGTGATTATTAAAATACAAGCGATCGCACCAACAAAAATTAATTTATAATGCTTTCTTCCTAGGAGATAACCAGCCCCCACAACAAAGGCTAATAACCCCGCTCTAGTCTGTGTAAACAGGAGAGCCGGAATAATTACAGCACAAGTCACAGCCGCAAACCTTTTATTAATCCACGAACTGCGCCACCCTACCAGGGCTATTATTCCTACTGCTGCTAGGGTAAATGATGCAAAACCTCTGTGAGAGTACAAGCCTATAGGCTGCTGTTCTCGATAAATACTACTTTTAAGAATATGACTTTTAAACAATTGTCCTGATGTAACAGTGTAATCAATATGCCAGTTGAGTATTTGAGGAAAAATGCTCAAGCCAAGAATTACACCACCAATTATCAAGCCTTTTAGTTGCTGTTTAGCTATCTCTGGCTTTAATTTCAATACCAGAGCATTGCTCAGGGTAAATAGGGCAATTAATCCCCAGTACAACAGCCCATCTTTTGCGATGGATTGTCCGAGGAGCGATCGCATTGGTTCAGGGCTATTAATTGTTGCGATCGCTCCTACTAAAAGAAATAGTCCCCATAAAAAACCTGCTATTTTCCAAAGTTTAGATAACTTTAATTTGTGCTGAGAAATTATAAATAAATTTAATATGCAAATTAATTCAATAATTAAGATTTTTGGCTGAGTCCATATTGAGCCTCTATCTAAACCAAAGGGATTAATCAAAATAATACTTAAAGTAAAAAGTATTGTGACTAATTTATTCATAAAAAAAATGAGGCTGAAATTCAACCTCACTGTTTTAACTTAATTATTTATGAATTATGATCCACCAGTACCAGCAGCAGCTGTAGCACCTATCCAAGATGCAGGCACGTAGCCAACACCAGAACTACATTTAGGGGCATCCATAGCATCAGGCAAAGCAGCCACTGAGTAAGTCGTTGAGCCTATCTTAAAAGCGGTTGGTAATGGTGCAGAATCACTGCCTTTGAAAGAGCCGAAGCCACAAGCATTTATCTTCACAGTTTTAACTGTGGCTTTGGGAATGTCCAGCGTAGCGCTTGAGCCTGCCGTATTGCCGACTAGTACGATTTTGCCATCAGGAGTTTTAAAGTTTGTAGATCGAGCCTCTGCAAAACTTCCACTGGTGCAAGTCGGGAGCAATTGAGTTGGCAATGAAGCTAAAGTAACTGTTGTTGAATTAATTTTTAAAGTTGGTGATGTACCAACTGTAGAACCTGAAAGCACAATTTCACCACAGCTACCAGCTAGTTTTGAAGAAACTTTTGACACGTAACCTATATCAGCACTAATGCTAGAGGAAGGCATACCGTGAAAGTAAATCACAGCCGATGACCCAGATCCAACACGGTAAACCTCAGCATTGCCATATTTAAGCGCCGCAGCCGGAGCCATATTAGAAGCGATCGCACCCACACCTAAAGCTAAAGCTAAAATACCTTTAATTTTCATAAGTTCGCCACACCATTGACATTCAAGTATGCTGCATCCATCTTAGAGAAACAATTATTACTTTGGTAAGTGTTGAATCTAAGTATGAAAATTTCCCAGCTTCATGTAACCAAAATTTATATTGCAATTTCACTCAGTACATTTGCCTTATCCGGCTGTGCTAAATCTTTCTCTCAATCAGTTCTCAATGAATCACCGTTGATGTCGCAACAGTGGCAAGTGGTGAGGGTAAGTGATGGTGATACGATCGCTGTCCGCCAAGGTCAACGTGAAATGAAGATTAGATTTTGTGGAATTGACAGCCCCGAAATTAAACACGGTAAACAACCAGGGCAACCATTAGGACTTGAATCAAAAGCTAATTTACAGCGTTTAGTTAACGAGGTTGGGGGTAAGGTATCAGTAGTTAGTGTTGAGAGCGATCGCTATGGCAGAACTGTAGCTGAGGTTTTTTCCTCTAAGAACGGAGTTGAGAAAAACTTCAATGAGGAGCAGCTATCAAGCGGATTCGCGATCATCTATCCTCAATATGTGAAAAAATGCCCTAATGGTAACGTTTTTATAAAAGCAGAGGCGATCGCACAGTCTAAAAAGCTGGGTGTTTGGTCAGGGAATTTTCAGAAGCCTTGGGATTATCGCAGGCAGCAGCGCAGCAGGTAACTTAATGCAGTGTACACTGTAAACAAATTAAGAGTTTAATGGATAACTGGTGGAAGCCGTGGCCTAATTTTGTGATGAGCCTAAAGTTAACGCGGCCCAGCCGGTCGAGAGTTACGTAAAAGCTCAAAGCCATGTAAAAAAGCTTAAGTTTTTTGGGCAAGCTAAGTAGATGAGTGATAAATCCTACTTAGCAGCTCCGTACAGAAATTCTTTATCTGCCACAGCAAAAGCCATGCTCAACCATCAGTTATTGGGCAAGGACGAAACACACTTAGATTATGGCTGCCGTCGTGGCGGGGATGTTGAGCGATTATTAAATGCTGGTTACAAGTCAAATGGCTACGATCCTTATTATTTTTCCAGTGCTGCAACACCCGCCGATGTTGTAACAATGAGTTATGTACTCAACGTAATTGAGAACCCAGAGGAACGGCGGGAAGCTTTACTAAACGCTTGGAGCTTGACCAAAAAGCGATTGATTATTTCATCTAATGTCAGAGGTTCCGGCATTGACCCAGGCAAACTAACCAGCTTGGGAACCTTCACCAAATTTTACAATCACATTGAATTGAAGGCTTATATTGAAAGCACTTTAGGAATTGAAGCAGTTAAGTTAGATAAAGATAAATTTGTCGTTCAACACGATGGATTGCAATTTAAACCACTGCCTTATGAAAAAATCTTAGAGGAAAGTCAAGCGATCGCTCTTTCTGGTTGGATTCCATCAATGGAAGTTATCATCAAAGGCTACTGCAACGACTTCAAACCACGGGCAGGCTTTGATGAAGTAGACAGTGGCGAATTTCCTGGCAGAATTAGATATTATCGATTACTTGCTAAAGAGCGATCGCTTCCTGGCAAAACTGGACTGGTACGCTGTTTGCATATTCGCGGCGGCATTGGCTCGGAGCAAATGGAATGGGCGATCGCAGCAATCAAACGTAGAAACCGCATTGCAGAGATGAAATTTCATTGCATTGAACAAAATTTCTTGAGCGAATTCTTAGGCTTAAAGAAATTCGATTTTCTAGATACTGATAACGTCAAAATTTACCGCTAAAACTCAATATTATTGCTACACACATCTACTCATTTGGCCAACTCCCACCCGTCGGTTCCTCGCGGTGGGGATTTTATATAGCAAGGGTTTGAGGTTTCAATTAAATTATGATCCTATAAATTATACAAGTGCGATGTCTACGATGAGCTGCGCCTACGTAAAACGAATATTGTTCCAGTCATTCCATTATGTTTCGGCACGGTGAGCTTTGGGTGGCCAAGTTTTTGCACTTCGCTGAGAGTCCTTGCCGCTCCCCGCACCTCCACTCCACTCCGGTCGCTTTGCAAAATAACCTCAGTTTTTAAAAATCACAAAAGTATTATCTTATACTATGCTTTCAACAATTTTCGACCGCTACACCTGCTTTGGTTTTTCAGGTTCCCGCAAGTGGCTTGAGTCTCCCGCGCCGTTGTCTGTGGCCGCTGCTGCTGTTCCCCCTGGCTCCCGCGTTCTTGTCGGTTGTGCGGCCGGTGTCGATGCGTTTTTCCGGTCAGCTTTCCCCACGGCCGAGGTTTTCAGTGTTGCTAGTGGCCAGTGGGGGCGTGGCCGTGGTGCATTTGCGGCGCGGTCTGTGGCGTGTGTCCGTGCCGTGGGTGCTGGCGGCGGTCTGTGGGTTTCGTTCCCTACTTCCCCGTGTCCAGTTGGCCTACTTCCCTCTAGTTCTCAGTCGCGCTGCTTTTCCGGCTCTGGCTCTGGCTCCTGGGCTTCGCTTGCTTTTGCCCTTGGTTCTGGCCTACCTTGCGCTGTGTTTTTAGGGTCGTTGCCTGTTCCGTCGGCGTGGGGTCTGTCTCCAGTTCCAGGTTTAACTGGGTGGTTTGGTTGTTGTCAGGTTGCTTCCCCTGCCCAGTCGCCAGTTCAGTTGTCACTGTTTTAGTTCCAGTTTGGGCGGCCACCTCCCGCCCTAGCTTCTCTACAATCGCTTCTCTACAAAAATCCCGATAGCGATCGCCTGCGATATTTTTTATTTCTTGCAAAAACGAAGGCGTTACCCGAATTGTTAAAGCCTCCGTTTTTGTCTCTTCATTCCCATAATCAAATTTATATTTTGTCCCAAATTCCGGGTTCCCTCCCGGTCGGCCCCTACCAGTCCCAGTCATATTTTTACCAAGAAACTGCATTTTTATTCTAGTGTGTACACACGCTATATTATTAAAGATTCTATGAAGACTATTTTATTATAGTGCGTACACGCACTATAATAAGTTATAATGTAGGTGTACCCGACCAAGGACACCAACTCATGACACCTGATAAAACTTTTCCTGCTTCAATCTTTATCCCCGAACTCAACGACTATGTAGAAATCGTTGGCGGCAAGATTGAATTAATTGATGGCAAGCAATATTTAAGAATTGTTTGTGCAAATTCCAAAGGTAATGAGGTTTTACTAAATCCTTCAGACCTGGAAATCTACTTTAAACGGTTTGTTGTTCCTTTCTAAATATCTGCGATCGCTGACCACAAGCGATCGCTCCCCCTTCATCCTCTAATTATTTAAGGAAAACACACATGAAACTTAAGAAAGGCGACAAAGTAAAACACTTCAATCAATTCACCAAAGAAGTTAGCAGAAACGAAGGCATATTTGAAGAATACCTAGATTCAAAATGGTGTAGAGTTTGCTGGAGTTACGGCAGCTTCAATATAAATTTAATTGAAGAAGTTTTCTTGAGTTATTAACGCTCTCCTGCGATGGTCTACGACCGACCGTAGGTCATCGCACCCCAAGCGATCGCTCCCTTCTCTTCATTTCCTCTAAGAATCTCCACCACAACCACCCCCCAAATGCTCCAAGAACTCTGCACCTGCTCAAATACCTACGCTAAATACTCACACCTCATCAATCCTTATCCTGAAAATTCAGAGAGTGAGCAAGCTTTAATCAATCTGCATCAATTAATTCTCACACCAGTTATCAATAAATTTGGTGCTGAAAACTTTAAGCTCACCTACGGTTTTTGCAGCAAAGATTTATTGAAGTTTTTGAACCGTGAAAAAGCGAAAAGTACGGTCTTGGGGGTCTCCCCCAAGAGTAACTTTTCAAGACCGCGTATTTGCGTAAAAGTTGACCAGCACACAGCGCACGAGCGGAACGGTAAGGGTAACTATTACTGCAAACATCTGGGCGCTGCTTGTGATTTTAAAATAATGGGAGTTGACAGTACAAAGGTTATTGGGTTTTTAAGAACTCTTAATTTTGATTCTATCTATTACTACGGTAAAGATAGACCAATTCATGTAAGTTATTCGCCTTCACCACGGCGTAAAGTTTGGGAATTTACCGCACAGAATACACCCAAGCCATACAGCAATTATTACTGGGTTTAATTAATAAGCGATCGCACCCGACAGCGATCGCTTTTTCTATAGTCAAATGACGAATGACTAATGACGAATGACTAATGACCAATTCTTAAGCGGCCAAAAATGCCACTAGGCGATGACCCAGGCCAGCCCACAGAACCGCCGCGTTGTCGCAGCAGTTTTTTCTTAGCTGTGTCTGGGTCGTCGGGCTGGCGAATGGGAGAGTGGCATTTTTGGCCGTCCTTCTACTTAGCATCTCGTTCCAGTTTCTCAGCGATCGCCTGTCTGATCCAACTGGCTTTTTCTTTCCCAGCAACCGCGATAAGCCGCTCATACATAGATTTAGTCATTCGCAGGGTAGTTACAGGGCTATCTATTGGTTCATCTCCAGCAGAGACAAACAAGCCACCTTCACCCTGCTGAATTTCGTAAGGTTTATCTCGCTTCATATCCCTAAAAATATTTCCCAAAAATATTGTAACTCGCCATGTAAACATGATAAAACCTATGTTACCATGTTTACATGGACTTTAAAAGGTATCCGACCAATGCCGACAACAAAATTCTCTGCTATTGCTCACACCCGCGCTAATTATAATTACTCTCCTTTTCATCAATCTTTACTGAATGAAAATAACAGTGAAGATTACGCACTACGACACATTTACAGTTTAGAAAATACTAAATCTTTACTTCAAAAATGGGGCTGGACACCAGAGCAAATTAAAACTGGGATTGATTACGCCACCATTGATGTTTACAAAAATCAAGTCTACTTGCACATCGTTAATAAAATCAGCAAGCGTGGGCAACTGATTAAAATTCGTGGCATATCTCGCTTCATTAGCAAGGCTGACTATGTAGGGATATTAATAGAGCGCTGCTGGGCAAAGGCTGACCCCTACAAACTTGAACCAGGTAGCGAGTGGGATGAATTAATAGCTCGTGGTAACACAGGTGATTTTTATGAACTCAAGCTGTATCAGCATGAAGTTACCTGTACTTGTCATGCATATTCGGGGATAGAAAAGGCTTTTGACCAGGACAGTGTTGCAACTAAGCACTTGATGCTCAACGCCAAAACTCAGGGACAGATACCCGATAAACACATCTTTGCAGTGTGGAAATATATCGGGGCGGAAACTCAACGCCAATACGAATACTGCTGGTTAAATCGAAGGGATGCAGCCATGTCTGAAAGGCGTACATGGGGATTTGACCCTGAACCCGAACCAGAGTTTGCAGACTGTTAAGTAACTGGCCGCCAGCCCACAGCCATTAAGTGAGGGTTTAAGCCCAGAGTAAACAGTATCCGACCAAGGTTCCTATTACACCACCGGGCAACTTTATATTAGCACCGCTCTTACACAAGGCGATCGCTAACATCACCATCACATCAATTTATCCTCTAAGAATTTACCATGACACCAGAACAAACTAACCTTTGGCTTGAAATTCAACACCGCCAGATGCTTGCATTAGAGCAAATAGCTGAGGCAATAAATAGGCTGACTCCCAATACTGCGCCCAATTATCAACGAAATATTGAGGAGTTTAAGCGCTTTGATTGGTCTAGTATTGATGCAAATGTCGAGCGTAGCGATCAGTATGGAGCGGCGATAGTAACTTGGAAAGGATATCAGTTTATTAGGCGATCGCCATCTAATAAATTTGGTGCAGCTGTCTGGTTTAGTCGCTGTACTGGTAAAGATGATGCAGGTGAGAATGTGTACGAGCGACTGATTACCTTTAAACCTGTTTCTGATAAAGAAGTCGAGCCATTACCTGAAAAAGTTAACCGTTATTTGTAGTGCATTGGCAGGCGATCGCTAGCCAAAAATAAACCCTGGCCGCAATGACCAGGGTTTAACCTTGCCAAACTAGAAAAGCGACAGCTGCACCGGGGCAACTTGGGCCGAGCGTGAGACTGACCACCACCCGCCGCCACAACTAACCCATGCAAAACTGGCCCAAACTGGAGGAACCACACCGGGAGCAAGCCACACCACCACCCGCCGACCCAACCCCGCAGCCAATGCCGCCGACCCCCACGACCCAGACCCGCAGCCACGAAACGAACGACTAGGGCGCACCCCAGAAGGACACGCACCTGACGGTGACACCACTAAAAGACCACGCGCACCGGGGGCAACTGACCGCACACACGCCGCAGACCGCAAGGCCAACGCGCCTACCGCACCTGCACGCGCAAACTTGGGGGCAGAGGCGCGAAACACCAGCAGGGAAGGGGAACCGGCGAAAAACTCGCGTATAAGTGAATCGACACCCGCAGCGCAACCCACCGACACACGACACCCGGCGCTGGGGACAAAGGGGAGCAGGGGAGCAAGGGCGGCCACCGCAGCAGGTGACGGGGAACGCGACCCTGAAAAACCGACTGAGGAAACACCTGAGAGTAAAGAAAAAGTAAGCATAAGTTAAAACCTAATAATAACTATTGTACCATGTATACATGGATTTTTATGATATAATAGTATTAACAAAGGTTGAATATTTGAGGTTTTATTATGTTAATTAAAAAAGGTTTTGTGAATAAAGTTAAGGTGTGGAATTGGGTTAAAAGTTATGAAAGTTTATTAGTTAATGAAAGATGGAATAATAAAGAGGTTATTTGTGGAAGGAAGAGTTTATGGTTTGGTATTGGAGTTGACTTAGGGTTTAAAAGTAGAGTTTTTGAGGGGTTTAAAATTGATAGAGGTTTAAAGAAAAAATGTAGTGAGTTGTGGGGTGGAGAGGATTGGAATATGAAATAGGATCTGAGTTAAAAAATCATGTTGATAGAGATATATTTGATAATAAAGTTGTAGTTGTGAATATAAGCGAGGATAGTTTATTTGGTGGGGAGGTTGAATTTTATTATGATGGAAATATTGAGTTATTGAGTAACGGTGAGGTGATTGAATTTGATTGTAAGAAATATCATGGAGTGAAGAAAGTTAAATCTGATAGATGGAGTTTGAGTATTAGAAAAGTTTTAGTTTAAATAAAATCGAGGCCAGATTAATAGAATTTGGCCTCTTAATTTGTGTTGAAATAATTTAAATATTTGTAGTGAAAAATTGTATTTGTTTGTTCTCCGGGATTTTTCCAGCCAAAAACGCAACTAGGCTTGTAACCAGGCCAGCATGAGTAACCGCCGCGTTTTCGCAGCAGCTTCTTTCTTTGCTGTGTCTGGTTGCAAGGGCTGGCTTAGGGAAAGTTGCGTTTTTGGCTGGTTCCTGCGTACCTGCGTAGGCGTAGCCCGTTGTAAACATCGCTATTCTGGCTTAACTAACTCATAAAGAAGCGATGCCTACGGCGGTAAACTACGCACGTTTGCACCTTATGAAGTAAATCCCAGAGACTACCTTCACTCACCCTCCTTCAAAAGCTTTTTACCTTTGGCGATATAAGGGGCTATCTCTTTACGGATAACGTCACTCATGGTAGTACCATTAGCCAAACACCAAGTATCAAAAGCTTTTTTGTCTTCAGTGTCTATAACAAATTGTATGTAATCTTTTTGGCGGTCTAACTTTTTTCTGGGCATGACTTCAATATTTGTTTACCCCAATTTATATCATGATAAATATCATGATATAATATAAAGATGAGGGACAACAAATACACACCCTCACAAGGAGGTAAATTGACCCAATCAGGTAACGGAAAAGGGGAGTACAACCCGGAAGTTGAGTACGAACGGGTTGTTGACGACAGCGACGTGTTCTACAAGGTAAACCCGGAAACGGGCGATCGAGAAGACGTAGTAACAGCGAAAGACGTTATGGATGAAATCGACAAGGCATTGTCTGAACAAGACGAGGAGCCTGAAGATCCCGCCTAGCGCCTAATTAGCAGCCTCTAGCCCCACTAGGGGCTGCTTCTTTTCTAAAATAACACAGCGACCTGAAGCTCTCTTTACTTTTTTAGGCTTACTACTTCACGGGCCGGGTGCGGCGAAAGTAATTAACGGAGGAATAGAATGAATATTTGCATTCCCAGTTATCTTAGAATTTTTTATCACGAATGTGGACGCATACAGCACATACTAGGAAGTTCATTTTACAATCCATCTGGTGAACCGCCTGATCTGGAATTTGCTACCCGTAAATACGAAATTTCGCGTGAATATCTGGCGACCGAGCTGTTTCGTGCTAGCGACGGGAGGTCAGGATATTGTATCGGTGATCTAAAGCAAAAGCAGTTTTATTACTGTGGTATTGATGTTGAGTCAGTACGCGAATGTTTGCGATCGCTCGGTATTGGGCGTGAAGATCCAATGGAAAGCCAATGATTAAATCC
>NZ_CAXTNP010000121.1:0-22984 GCF_964245575.1 uncultured Nostoc sp.
CACCGCCGTGCCAAATACAGTCAGACACAGGATTGTCAGAAATTGGTTCAATCGTGGGATACTGTCCCCTGTTGATTTGGTGAGCAGCAGTGATAATTGCACTTGTTTGAGCTTGACGGAATACTTGGGTCAACCGCACTACTGGCACACGACCAGAATTAATCAGATCAGCAAGTATTTGACCTGGCCCCACAGATGGTAACTGGTCAATATCACCCACCAACAACAGTAGAGCGCCAGCCAATACTGCTTTAACCAAGGAGTAAGCCAGAAACAAATCAAGCATTGATGCTTCATCAACGATAATTGCTGTATGGGGCAAAGGGTTTTCACTGTCGCATTTAAATCCCCTTGTCCTGGGGTCAAATTCTAACAAGCGATGAATAGTCTTTGCTTCCAGCCCAGTCATTTCACCCAAACGTTGAGCAGCCCGTCCAGTTGGTGCTGCCATTGCAATAGATTTCCCCATCGCTTTCCATAGACTAACTATGGTGTGGGTAGTGAAAGTTTTTCCTACGCCAGGGCCACCAGTTAAAATCATCATCCTGGAGTAAGCTGCTATCTCGACCGCTTGCTGTTGTTGCTCTGAAAGCTGAATCTTGTGACTAGCAGTGAAGCGCTCAATCCAGGCACGAACACGAGGAATGTCCTGTGTAATCGGTTGAGTTAAGCGCCCAGATATCAGTTGTGCTAGGTTTTGTTCTGTATGAAAGTAAGTTGGTTTGTAGCACAGCAGGGTTTGGTCTGGAATTTTCTCTCTGATTAGCTCATCTTTGAGAGCCATGTCTTTGATAGTCACAGCGATAGCATCTTCTGTTGGCTGGTGATCCTCAGTAGTCAGCAGTTTAATCACCGATTCAATTAGTTCTACTTGAGGTAAGTAACAATGCCCATCCTCGGCAGCTTCGCTCAAAGCATGAACCAGTCCAGCACAATATCTAAATTCGCTATCAGGTGCAACTCCCAAGTTACGGGCAATTTTATCAGCAGTCAGAAAACCGATCCCATAGATATCGGCTGCTAGCTGGTAGGGGTTATGGGTTACTGTAGCGATCGCTTTGTCTTGGTATTGTTTGTAAATCTTGACTGCATAAGTGGTTGAAACGCCGTGGCTTTGAAGAAACACCATTACTTCTTTTATGGCTTTTTGGGTTGACCAGGCGTTTTTGATGAGAGTAATCCGCTTTTTGGCAATACCCTGAACTTCAATCAGCCGCTCAATCTGGTTTTCGATAATGTCGAGCGTTTCTAAACCGAAGTGGGCAACAATCCGTCTTGCTGTGACTGGGCCAACACCTTTAATCAGTCCACTGCCCAAATATTTCTCAATTCCGGTAAGCGTTGCTGGTTTGGTTTCTTTGTAATTAACTACCTGGAACTGCGGCCCAAACTGAGGATGGTCACGCCAGAAACCAGTTAGCTGTAGAGTTTGACCTGGCTGAATATTGGCGAAGCTACCGACAATTGTTGTGAGTTCAGTGTTACGGGGACGGGTCAGCCTTGCCACAGTGTAACCCGATTCAGCAGAGTAAAAAGTTAGGCGTTCTACGACTCCGGTGATTGTTTCGTGTTGAGGAAAGGCGTTTATTTGTTGAGGGGAAAGATTAGGGGGAGTGGACATTGCTTATCATCAGATGCCGCACATCATTATAAACGTAGCAGTCAGTTAATTATAGTACATAAATACTAGACCGCATCCCTAGCATATTCATGTAGTCTTTGTGCCTATTCTTCTGCAAGAAGCTTTTCTATTTCTGCAAGAAGCTTGTCAAATTTCTGTGTCTTTTTGGAGTCATCCCATACTTTGGTTTTTTTAGCTTTCACAGATATTGCCTTGAGACGGCTTTGGTACACTGCGCTTTTTTCAGACTTTGTTTTAGTAACAACTGTCTTTATACTGGCAATACGCTCCTTAATTTGATTCAAAGATAATTTTTCAGTAATTGCTAGCGTTAAAAGTTCTTCTCGCTGGATATCGTCTTTAATCCGGGCTATTTCTCTTGCTTTTGTATATTCTATTTTTCCTTGATGAAGATATTCCAAAATATCTTTTGGAAGATTTAGTAATGGTAAGCGATTAGTACGAAAACTATTAGGAGTAAATTTCCCTATAATGTTAAAAACTTCCAAAACTACCTTCCATTCATCACTGTGAATAACGTTATTCGCCGACTCCCGCTCAGGATGAGAAACTACATGGAACAGTGAGATAACAGCTTCTCTTGACTGATTAAGTTTTAAGGATAACAAGTCTAAAATACCTTCTGTTTCCTCAAGAGGGTTTAAATCCTCTCTTTGTAGATTTTCTACAAGAGCGATTTCAAAAGTTTCTTCGTCAGAAAAATCCTTTATGATAACTGGAACTGTTTCTAACTTAGCTTCTTTGGCAGCGCGATAACGTCGTTCACCTGCAACAAGTTCATACTGATTCTGTCCTTTGGGACGAACAAGAAGTGGTTGTAACACCCCTTTTTTTCTAATTGATGCTGTCAGTGCTTCCATTGCCTCAAGATCAAAGTAGCGTCTAGGTTGTTTTGAGGGGAGATGAATAGCTGATAACAGAACTGATTCTAGAGGTGTTTCATTTTTCTGTAGGAATAATAAATCAACACCCTTTACTTGATAGGCAGGCTCAGAGCTTTTTTTACTGGTCATTGTAAAGTATCCAGACTTTTAGCAATTTTTTCTAAAACTTTTACTGTTGGATGGCTTGAACTATAAAGTGCCAAAGGCATGTGTTTTTCAGAAGCATCTGCAAAGGCTATAGCAATAGGAATAGTTTCGTAAACAGGGATTTGCGCTCCTAATTGACGGACGGAATCAAGGCTTCTATTACCTTGTGCGGTACGGGCATCATACATAGTAGGAATGATGCCTGCAACCTTAAGCTGTTGGTTTGCTCCTCTTTGAACGCGAGCAAGTGTTTGAAATAGTAGCTCTGTTCCTCGAAGCGCTTTATTATGTGTCTGAATAGGAATCAGGACATGAGTAGCTGCGACTAAGCTAATATAGCTTAATAATCCTAGACTAGGTGGACAGTCTATCAAAATAAAGTCATAGTTATTTACTACTGGTTCTAAGGCTTGCTTCAGCTTAAAATCTCGCATATCAGCCATAACCAGTCCCAGTTCAGCACCACTTAAGTCAATATTGGATGGTGCAAGATCCATGCTGTGAATGTTTTTGCTGATAGGTAAGGCATCACCATCGACAACTGCGTTGTATACTGTATCTTCTAACTCTGATGCCTCTAGACCCATGAACATCGTCAATGATCCTTGTGGGTCCATATCAACAAGTAGTACTTTATTATTTCGTTGTGCTAAATGATAACCAAGGTTCATAGTAAGAGTGCTTTTTCCTACACCTCCGGCTTGGTTGAACAGTGCAATAATTCTTCGAGTCATAGATTATTACTGA
The DNA here is from genome assembly GCF_964245575.1 of uncultured Nostoc sp. Taxonomy (GTDB): domain Bacteria; phylum Cyanobacteriota; class Cyanobacteriia; order Cyanobacteriales; family Nostocaceae; genus Nostoc. Next base: position 3,421 of record NZ_CAXTNP010000121.1, read on the forward strand.
GAATAAAGGATAATTTCCTGATAGTCCATGAAAAATTTATATCAGGGACTATTAGAAGCGAATAACGTTATTCGCCAGTATTCTTTTTAAAGAAATGAAATCAAGGAAGTTGGCTTAAGTACTATTCTCCTTGCTAGACGTAAATTTTAACGAAGAGTATGTTTAGGGTCATAGTACATCTTAAGTGTTGACAATAAATAACAAAATATTTTACTCATTATTTATGCTGATAAATCAATAAAAAGCCTTGCTTAATAAGAATGCAAGGTATCGGCTCAATAATTTGGGGCAGTCCGTTGCTCTGTCTACCAGGAATAGTCGAGCAGATTAAAAGCAGTTTTTGCCAGAGTCATCTGAGCTAGTGAGTCTATTTTTTCGGTCTGTATGATCGGAGCCTGCATATACTAAAAAAAACTAACCCCAAGCTCACGACTAGTAGCCATTAGGGACAGAAAAGCATCAATCTGTGTACCCTCTGCGTCTCAGTAGCAAAGCTAATATTGCGTTACTGCATCATCATTGTCCTAACACTTCATTTGGCAGGATTTGTGCAATGAAACTGTAGTTGAAGAATATAAAGGGCGACATTCTATCATTTAAATTAAAGTTAAGTGCCTTAACTGTGAGTAAACGGTGATTAAACTGAATATGAGAGAAGTGCTTAAGGACAATGGCAATTCCTTCTCCTTGGGTAGAAACAGCTTTTAAGAAATCAGATATTCCTTAATCTGATCTTGCTCTCGCTTTGATGCCGTGTCTATGAGTAGACCCGGATTTCTCACAACCCTATTTGTAACTCCGCAGAAAGTGTTTTACAAATGAATTTGTAGGTAAAATATGGAGGCTTCTCAGTCTGCAAAGTTTTCTAAAACAAAGTGTTGATGAAATATAACAAGCGCTCATCTAAATCACCTCAACAGCCTAATTCCAACAATCTAAATCCAAAGCCGGAATTTGTTGCTTATCGTCCTGTGGGAAAACAGCAGACAATATCTCACCCTGACTCCACCCCAAATGATGAGTCAGTACTAGAAGTAAAACTCCAAGTGCTTGGTGATAAAGAACCGCAAAACGTCTGCACTGACGGCAAGCTTTTAGCTTTAGAAAAAGCTAAAGCCAAGCGTATCTACCCTGACAAGAACAAATCAAATTCCCCGACCCAAGCCGAAGAACAGCGACACTTTGGAAAAAGCGAGTCAGAACCTGAGTTACCACCAGAAAAATGTCAGCATGTGAGATTTCTAAACTGCAATGAACCAGTAAGCCGGATTATATTTGAGTGCTGGCACTGTCAGCAGGGAGTACTCAGCGAGTATACTGGTGAACCTGTGATGGGTGAGTACAAAGGTCGTCCTTCACTAATTCAGTTGAAAATCCAATGTCCTAATTGTGAGCAGACGGCTATCAGATTAACAACGGGAGAAGTGGTTTCGACAACAGCAATCCCTTCTCCTTGGCAGCAATGATCGCATACACCCTCTTTAAGAGTGACTGGTAAGAGATATTTACGATTGATAATGCAAATGAGATTTTTACCCTCAATAATAACTGCACTAACGGCACTGACACTAACTAGTTGCAGCACTACTACTGCTGAACAGTATGAAGCTACAGCACTCACCAGTTACACATGGCAAGTTAAATATGCCAATAACCTAACTAGCGAACCACAGCCACGCATTGAAACCTTTGCTAACATTTCAGTGGTGAATCGGAATGGATTGAAACCGGCAGGAGCAGTTGTTGGGCCAGATGACCGAGGGCTATGGTGGCCTACTTTACCGCCGCGACCAAGTGTTGATGAAGTTGAACAACACAAAAGACCTCAAGAAGAGGCTGGAAAACCCGAATTAGTTAAAGATGTAAAGTACAAACTGACCTATGGAGTGGGTAATACTCAGAAGACGCTACCTACTAACTATGAAGTTTATCGACAAGTGGTAAAAGCTTACCCCCAAAGAACTCCTTTGGAATTGACTCTGGGTGTGAATGATAATTCAGTAGAGAAAGCTGAACCTGTAAGCAAGTAGTAACTCGCTCGTTACATAGTCAGCAAGAAGTTAAAGATCAAGACTGAATTGCTTTTCAACAAAATATTGACAGTAAAGTATAAATCAAAGAGTCAACGATGATCTAATTTAATTTCTGCTGCGTTGATAAAAAAGATTTCAAAAATTCTACGTGGGGGCTATATGGGGGCTATATATACCCCAACAATAGTTAAGCATTTTTGAGGTATTTTGACTCCCACATAGCTCCTATATAGGGGCTTTATAGGGTATATTTGATTGAATAACATTTTGTACCCCACTTAGCCCCCAAGGGGTTATGATAAGCTCTTGAGTTGGGAAAATAAGGGGAAGTTATTTTTTTCTTCTTTCTCTTGCTCTTGCAGATCACTTGAACAGATAATTTTCACTTTCTTAAAGTTTATTACTTGGAGCAGATGTCAAACATTCACACCTTACAAAAAATTTTGACTGCGGGTTTCGATAACGGTTACGGAAGTCTCAAACTTTTAGTCGAAGGGTTTGAAGTAGTTCGTGTGCCCAGCTATATAACTAATGCCGAGATGGAAGATGTTCCAGGACGGGTAGTTTTTAACGGCACTGCTTACACAGTTGGAGAGTCAGCTTACCGTACAGGGAATTATTTTGACCGGAACACAGACAATAATGAAAATAAAGTCAATAATGCGTTGTTGACTTTATTGGGCGCATTGGCACATCTGCCACACCGTAAGGCAAGGCACTTAAAATTAGTCGTCAGTTTACATGATGTTGCTCTGGCTAATGAACTACAAAAAGTACTAAATGGGGAATATCAGCCGATACTTGCTGGCAAACAATCAGACGTGAAAGTAGAAGTGCTGAAAGTTGTACTAGAGGGTATGGGTGCATTGTTTGGGCATCCACTACCCAAAAAATTAACCATTTTAGACTTTGGCAATGGTACGACCCTGTATTCTCGTTACAACCGGGGTCAGCGAGAAGTTCATACCGCTTACCCCATTGGTGTAGAAGTTCTCATTGATGATATCTCCCAAAAAATGAAACATCTAAATGGAGGAAAAATTGGGGATGCTTCCAAAATCCGATTTTGTCTGGAAATGGGGCATACCAGGTACAGCCGTGACATCGATATCAAAGATATATACAGCGCAAGTTTAAAAGATTGGTATGAAAAATACTTGAAGAAAGTGGTGAATCTGACGCTTGATGCTAAACACCAAGGGGATGAAATCTGGGCGATTGGTGGAGGTTGCCTGTTACCCGGATTTAAGAAGCTGTTGGAGAAAAACGGCTTCAAAATCCTGGACAATCCGGTGGAAGCCAATGTCTCTGGGCTTTTAGAGATGGCAAAAACTATTTTTGCCAAGAATCCAACTACTACATCTCTTAAGTGAATATAACTATGGCAGATAAAAAAGACTTAGCACCGGAAAAAGTTCGCCTTAAAGATAATTACCGAGAGCGCATATTTGCAGAATCGCAAAAATTAGATAAAAGTTACCTGGACACGATTTACTTTATAGTTGATTGCTATTTTGTTTTCATTAAGGCTGGATTACCTGTACAACAAATGGCAAACACTCCGATTAATACTGAGTCAAACCAACTCACGTCTTGGACTCCAACTCCATTTGTACAGGAGAAAGAAGAAGATTCTGAACCGGAAACATTCAGCCTTGATTTTGATTTGTAACCGTCAAAGGAAGTTCACAATGGTTGGTAAAGAAGGGGAATTAGCCTTCAGGGTGGTAAGGAGAATGGCACGCTTGTTAAGAGTAAATCCCTGGTATTCCTGGATGAAAGGGTGTAAGGAAGCAAGAATATTTTGTTCTATTTGATACACTAAAATTCAATTTTCCTAACACACGAAGCTGCAACCCTACCCCCAACACCCTTCTTAGTGTGGGGAATTAAGAAGATGTTGAACTTCTTGAGGTACTGGCATTCAATTGTCTGAAACACACGAGCAACCTAAGATAACGGTGTTTGTGTTGCAAACACATCAAAATTACCATTAAACAAGGTTGGAACTGTAAAGTCACCAATTGATCAGTGATTCGGCGGATGATGTTGAAAGTGGAGTCGAAAAGGGTAGACCAAAGATTGAGTACGCTAGAGTTGATTGCGTTACTTGAGTTGCTACAGCCCAATCGTAACAACAGTTTTTCAAGCCAGTGCTTGTACATCTCTATTGCTCGGTCGTACCAAGGCCGATCACTCAATGTGATTTCTTCAAGGGAATAATAATTAAAAAGTTTTCCAAGCAAACTCAAGAAGGAGAGGGCAGATGCGGTCAGGAGGCAATAATTTTTTTGAGTTTGATGTGGTATCAATAAATGATATGGGGCAAGAAATCAGCCGTAATCAAAGTCGAGCAGAATTTTTCACGGAAGACTTAGGCAATAATGTGTCCTTAGAGATGGTTAGCATCCCTTCTGGACAGTTTTGGATGGGAGCATCAAGGTTAGATATTCCACAACCTCAATATTTTCAAGCAATTTACCAACCTCAAAAACCGCGCCATCAGGTAACAATTCCAGCCTTTTATATGGGCAAGTTTCCGATTACACAGGCGCAATGGGCAAGAGTTGCCATCTTACCGAAAGTCAATATTGACTTAAAATTTAATCCATCTCAGTTCCAGGGAGGGGAAAGACCTGTAGAATGCGTTTCTTGGGAAGATACAATTGAATTTTGTACCCGATTATCTCGTGAGACTGGCAAATCCTACCGTTTACCAACTGAAGCCGAGTGGGAGTATGCCTGTCGTGCTGGAACTATTACTCCGTTTCATTTTGGTAAAACTATCACAACATATCTAGCCAACTATGATGGTAATTTTACTTATGGTTCTGAACGTCAGGGATTGTATCTCAGACAGACAACTTTTGTAGGTAGCTATGAGATTGCCAATTCCTTCGGACTCTACGATATGCACGGGTTAGTCTTTGAGTGGTGTCAGGATATATGGCATAAAAATTATATTGGTGCGCCAACAGATGGAACTGCATGGATTGATGAAACTGTCCAATACTGGTTTCGATTTGGTAGCTTTCAATTATCCTGTCCCAAATATCGAGTCTTGCGTGGCGGTTCATGCTATTTTGGCCCACACCATTGTAGTTCAGCATTTCGTAGAGCGGCTGTGCAACATAGAAAGCTCAACCACATTGGGTTTCGGGTTGTTGTTTCTAGCGAATAGCGTTATTGTCAACGTCTAAATTATCATTTTTTATCTTAAAAAATAACACTGTTGCCAAGTAATATTTAGGCAACGGTATCTGTTGCTTAAATCCCCTTCACCACCGAGCGATCGCCTTGCGAAAAAGAAAGGAAATTGATATTTAATCTTTTTTACAACAATTAAGTTTAATGTGAATTAGTTTCAAAAGAGAATTCATTCCTCCTCAACTCAGAATCCAAAAAGGTGTTCTAAAAAAAATTGAAGTTAAATGTTATCTTTGTAAGTCTATTTGTTGCGTTTGAGATTTAGCTAATATTTGATCAATTTGAGTATTAGCATCCTCAAAAGTTTGCAATATCTGTGGAGTTAGTTTATTCGTCTGCACTCTCCCAGATTGCAAGTTTAAAATTACCTCTCCATTTTTCTGCAAAATAATTAAATCCCTCTGCTGGGTATTGAAAGCCAAGTCATAAATCTTTCCTTGGACTTGAGTACCATTTTCATCAGACTTACCCCAAACCATGCCAATCCTTTGAGCAATTTGAGTCAACCGACTGATGGCTTCAAGTTCAAATGTATCTTTATTCATTACTGTCAACGCTTCGGCTGATAATTGCTCACCAGCTTTAAACTGATTGGCCACTTCTACAATGCGTTTTTTGTAATTCTCCGGCTTCCCTAACTTATCTGCGGCATTGTACCAATTTCTCAAGTCATCAATAGTGACTGTCGGAAGCTTCTCTACACCTAAAGGTTCGGTTTTCACGTTATTACTAATGTCTGGTGTAGAAGGAGTAGTGGAGAGTAATGGGGTTATAGATTGGTTAGGTGGGGATTGTGCTGTTTGTTCTGGTGGTTTCAAAAACTGCGGTCGTGTGGCAAGGGAATTAACTCTTTGTTGATACTCAAGATTAGATTCAATGACAGCCCCAAATTTCTTAGTCATGTTCTCCAAAGTTTTGGGGGGAATTGAACTACTGACTAAGCTAAATACCGCTAGACCTTTTTGAGTTTCCCTGATAACATCTTCTATTGGTACTTGTTGACATTCAACTTTTTGAGCAGTTAACCATTTAGTCACAGTCTCAGCTTTCTGGTTGTCAACAGCCAAGCCCATGACTCCAAGTTTTTTGTTTGATTCTGTTGAAAATAAGAAAGTAGGGCGCTCTTTAATCTGATGTAGAATTTTCGCACTACTCTCAATCATCTCCTGCTGTTGAGGATTAACCAATTGAGTCCCAAAAGCCTGAAATTCCTTCGTCCACTTCTGGGGATATTCAACGGTATTAGGGTCTATTTGAGCGCAAATAACAGAAAAATTACTTTCAATGATTGCAGGCGCGGGTGTAAGTTGTCCGGTTTTGAGTAGCCCAAGTTGTCTGAGTGCGTCTTTGTCTTTTTTGAAGTGCAATACTCCCAAGGGTTCACCATTCAAAAACACAGCATCTCTAGTTTTAGAAGCTGAGGTTTCGACAGTCAGTTTTCGGTAATTTTCATCATTGAATGTCTGACCAGAAAAATCATAAAAGTTAATTTTATTAATTTTAAGGAGATTCCCATTGGGAGATTCACCCAGGACAAAAGCTTGATCTCCTATCTCAGAGATTGACGTGAGCTTTAATTTTAGGGGATTACCATTTTTCAGGTAATCAATTTGTTTCAACTGTTGGACAGAATCACTGTCTAACTCACCCAAAGTCAAAGCATCAATTTTGATTTTTACTGTTTTGTCAGTCACCGGCACAGTGCCAAATTCTAAGTTGAGCGGTTCGGCGTTAAAAACAAGTCCTGCATAAGAGAAGTTCTTGAGTTCACGGATAGTAATTTCAATCGGCTCGTTCCCTGGCAGTCCAATAGTTGCTTTGGCAGTAGCAGGTTCTATCCCAACCATACAAGAGAGCGCTTTCGTACCAATGGGAAGCTGTGCGGTTCTGGTTTCAAGCATGGCAAATTCTTTATATTCGCCGTCACTATCCTGGACAAACATTAATCTGGAAACGTGGCGTTCATGTCCGACTGGGTGGTGGCTGGCTCTAATTTCTATCGGGTGTTTTTCGGTGGGATTCCAGTCTCGACCCAAAAATTGATTTGCTTCATTATTCAATGTGACTAACTTCGGTTCAGTAAATTGCAACTTATTTAAGCGAGAAATAATCTCAGTTGGGAAAGCAGCGAAGGCGAAATTGGAAACTTTTTTGGCGCGAGCCTGGGGGTTTGTGTTTTCTTTTCTTGCAACTTCAAGTTCATCCTGACGGGATGCACAGATGTTCCAAGCGGCGGCGGCGGATGCAAGTTTTTCTGACTCTGGTATTGAAGCGTAAAATGCTTCTGCCGCTTCATTTGCCAAGGCATAGAGTAGTTTAGTTTGGCTTCTAGTAAGTTCTGGTTTTAGTTCTAGGAGTTTAGCTCTCTGCATGGTCATCCCCGCCTTGAGGTTGTGGTCAGTCACAGATTGTTGGCTAACTGTCCCCAGGTTGCGGTAAGCGGGTTTTCCATCTTCCCCAACCTCACCATCTATCTGTGCAACTGCTAATAATTTATGGGGGCGTTCACTGTTTGTGAATTTAATCTCATCTAGGCGAATATTAAGTGTCTGGGCTTTCCAGATTAGGGGATGCCCGTAGCGGGTGAGGTTGGTAATTTCGAGTTGCGTTCCTGAATCCGTTTGAATAATTGCGCTAGGGCCAGACTCTGTTTCTCGCCGCCTTGAGGCACGAACCGCAGCGTTGAACTTCAGATCAAACTCGTACTTGGCGGCAACTGCTGCAAATTTTTGCTGTGGTGTAAATTCTACTCCTTTGAACAAGTCTTTAAACTGGACGATGGGACGCGATTCTAACTGTGATTCTTGGAAATATTTATTGGTTTGGCTAATTAATAATTCTACTGGTGAGTAGCCTTTTGGTGTTATCCCTGTGTTTAAATAAGCTGACGAAGATTTCTTATCTTTAATATAATTAACATCACGATATAAGTAGCGGCTGTTTTCCCGGATTTTATCCATCTCAGGTTTTTTAGCACTTTTGAATAAATCAACCGCTATTTGGTTTTGATAACATCCCTCACCAATCATTTCTCGGTACATCAGGCGGTTAACATCCATCGCCTGCTGAATAATCTCTCTTCTTCTGTTAGGATTCTCTGCTAGAGCTACAACAGATTGCATGAAGGGTTTGTACTCTGCTCTAATTGGTTTGGGCTTCTCGTCATGTTCCTGTTCAAATAAACTTTGATAGCGTTTAGATACTTGGTCTAAATAAGTTGATTGTTGCTCGATAGTTCCGTAAGTTTTAAGTACCTCAATTTCCGATTCTAATGCCTCCAGTGCTGTCACTTGATTGTTGATTATGCCCACGCTGATGCTATCGCTCATGTGGATAGCGATTTTTTCAAATGTGGGCTGGCTTCCATCGGTGGGATCATAAAATGATTGTTTTTTGAGCTTAACCGTGGGCGAATAGGCGTTTTGGGGAAGATTTCTTCGCTCTGCCTCTGCCGTTAAGTTGGGATGTAAGCTGGCTTTTGCCACACCAATGCAGTCACCATCGTAGTCTCGTGCTTGGCGTTCTGATTCGGTTTCTGCTGGGTCGATAAAATCAACATCAACCAAGAGTGCTTCTAACTCTGTAATTCTTTGCTGTATGCGCTTATGGTCTTCGTCATTGACTACAATTATGCCTTCTAAGGGTTCACCATCTGGCCCTAACTGATCCTTAACATATTTATTATTAGAAACACACAAACCATTAGAGTTGAGGAAAGGAGAACGGAAGTTAAGAATTTTTTCTTGCTCATCAAGCCAAGAGATACAAATTTCACCATTTTTTAGTTCCTTGGAGGGAATAATCATTCCTCGGTCAAAAGTAAGCGTTTTCCCAACAGCAATATCTCGCCACTCACTTTGTACAAACCGATTTAATTCCTGTTTGACCTTCTCAGTTTCTAATAACTGCTGATGCCCAAGTAAATCGGCTTTAATGAGTTTGTACATGAATAAGTCATCTTTAGTACTCTCGTCATCCAATTCCTGATCTGCATCTAAATCATCATTTGTCCCTAAGTCTTTAACATCTATTTCTTGATTGGTTACTTCTCCTGTTTTTAATTTATTTTGGCTCAATGATTCTTTACGTTTTTCGTATCTTTGACAATAGTAAGCAGCAACAATTCTTGGATCATCTTGAATAGAGGCTAATCTTTGAGCTTGTAACTCTAATTCTTCGGCAAAATCTTTAATTCCTTGGGGGAAAGATGCCAGCAGTTGGGAGATAGACATCTGACCTTGCTGAGATTGCCCTTTTTCAGCTAACCAAATATTTTGCTGATATAATCCTGGCTTAATCTGCGGCTTAGTAGGGCCTTTGGGTCTATCTTTATCTGTTCCCTTAAAACTGCTTATGGGAAGAATTATATCGATTTTTTGTTCATTGTTCGGGTCTGCATATTTTATTCTATCTAGTCTGTATGGTCGCAGTGTTCCTTTGCCAAAGCGATATTTAGTAGTATCTTCTCCAACCCCATCTACCCAACCAAATCGATGCTGAATTACACGATAGCTTTTATCTACTTGGGATTCTCTGAAGGTTAGCTTGTCATAAAGTTGTGTTGAAATCTGCCCATAACAATCTCCAACTAGTTTATATGCCAAATCATTCGATAATATTTCTCCATTTTCACCCCTGTTATCAGTAGAATCATCTACTACCAGAATGTTTAGCTTTTCGTGAATCGCATTTTTACAAGCCCCAAGCAAGATGGAACCATAAGCCCCACGGTCTTTACTATCTGGACAAATTTTTTGAATCGTTTCTAAACATTCTCTATCTCCATAAAGTAAACGAGTTTTTGAAGATAATAGTAAAATGTGTCCATCTGGATGATTTTTTAAGTCTTCATCTGTACTGTATTCATCTGAATGTCCAAATGAAAAATTTTTATCAGGAAAGTAAAATTCCAGTAAAGTATTACTGAGATTTTCAGTTAAAATAGTTTTAGGCTCATCTGTATAAATCCATTGATTGAGCCTGGGATCAAAATGTTTAATTTCCAGAGTCATGGGTTTAAAAAGTTAATGAAACTTGGTTAATATCTTGAGAGGTTTGTATGTCGAGAATTAAGCGTTGGATAAATATGCATAAGGAAGAATTCAATGCAGATGGAACTTTAAAAGATGAAGTAAGACAACAAAAATTATCTCTTGGCACACATCCAGGAGCAATTGATAGTTATGCTCGTAGAATAAAAGAAGAGTATGACGAGTGGAAGCACCTGGACGAGACTGATCCAGAGCCGTGGACAATCTACACAGCCTACGATTTCTTCAGCGAACAAGAAAAAAAAGAATTTAACCCTGATGGTTCTCTCAAACCTGAATATATAGAATACGCTCAGAAAATTGGTATCAGTGAAAGTGCCCTCGAACAGCTTGAGTGGCGCAAGAAAATCGAGGTTGATGATTACAACAAAGTGTCTGCTAAATACGCAGAAAAGGGTATTAATTTTGGTGCATGGCAGATGAGAGGAAGGATTGAAGATAGCAGAACATACGTCCAACGTCGTCAGCAGATGGAACAAGACCTGCGTAACTTTGAGCCGGAAGACAGTTTGCCTTTCGACAAGGACACAGCATATTAGGTGAGCCGAAACCGAGTGAGTGATAATATAAGCTGAAAGCATTATCAAACAAAGCTCTCAGCTTTTTGGTAAAATCCTTTTAATGAGGTTGAACAGCAGGTGGGTTGACAACAGCCGCAGATGGTTTAACAGAGCGAAATGCCCCATTGAGAAAGGCAATCATTCCTAAGATGGCGAAGGCTGTAATGATTACTCTTTGCAGTGAATTGAATGCCGAGCGTTCTCTGACTACTTCAGCCCACATTACTTGCAGTTGGTCTTCTGTTGTTTGCTTTGAAGCTAAATAATAGAGAGCTTCAATACAAGGGGATATGTCTTCCCCTTGTTGAACTTTCTGATACAACAGATTTTCTAGTCGCTCTTTCTGTTGAGGGATAGTGAATGAGTCTGTTGACTTTTGAGGGTATGTACCGTTGTTGTGGCTTGGTAATTTTAGTTGTTGCATGATTTCTTTAAGAGATATTTGAGATGAAAGTAAGTAGGGAAAGGTGCAGAAGAATATTCCTCCACACCAGATTCTGCAAGTAAAAATGGAAATTATAATTACTCCCACCGCAGAGTTTATATTTTCTGCCCTCAAAAAATCAATCGACAAGAGTACGGAAAAAAACCGTACTCTTGTCTGTAGAAAAATAAGTCTATTTATGCTAAAGCTCTAATTCAGTATTTTACTTTGAGAATTAATCAAATACTTTCTTCTGGGTGTTAGAGATGGCGCACAGCCTACTTGGAGTCAGCGAACTTTCAGCTATAAGTATTTTTACTTGCTAACCTTTGAGAAATTGGGCTAGTAGAATTAACATCATTAATAAAACAATTAATCTCGACATAGAAAATATATTTTCTGTCAAATCAATTTTAAAAGTTTTTCCATAGCTATCGAAAATCCCCTGAATCAGCAAACGTACCTTTAATAAATCAACATTTAAAAACGATGACTTTTTTACTTTACCAATCCCTGGAAATTTGCACTTGTTAAACACACTTGCCCCATAACATCTACAGCCGAGGGATTGTTTTTCTGATAACGCTTTCCGTTGCTGCTCAGTTTTCTGCCAGCACGAGTCTTTGGCCACATCTGCGCCAAGTCCACTCAGGGATACTAGAGATTCAAAGGGATATTTAGTCAACATCATCTGGTTAAATGTTTTGCCCACAGAGTTGAATTCGTTCGCTGGGAGAATGCCACCTCCAAACACGACTTGAGGAACCAACACAAGAATTGTTAGCAGAGGTGCAACACTTTGACTTGGTGCAATCGCAGAAACTAACAGCCCTAAAATCATGCTCCCAAAAGAAGCGAGGAAGAGGCTGAGGTACATGAGAGTAAAAGTACTGTTATCAACATTTAATTTCACCGCCGTGGTCATGCAAACTAAAAGTATTGCTGATTGATAAAGCGCTAGCAAAAATGCTAATTGAAACTTGGATGCTACATAAGGAACTATCCCTAGTCCGGCACTGCGCTCACGGCGATAAATAGCAGTTTCCTTAGCAATCTCCGACATCGTAGCTAGCGCTCCAGACATTACAGCCATGATGACTGTGACAAACAGCATTGTAATTGCCTGTCCTGCATTGCCAATCTTAGTGTTAAATAAGTCAGGCTTCCACAGTGCAAAATTCAATGAACCTAAAATCGGCGCTCCTAGAAGCATTAACGCTAAACTGATTTTGTTCTTGAGCAGAATAGCCAAGTTACGGCGGCATAGCACCCCCCATTGTTGGAGAAAATCCGGCTTAACTAGTACGGGCTTAATTGAGTTTTGGGGAATGGTCTTTTGGCGTTCACTGACAAACTTTTTGTAGAAAGCGTAAGACTTAAATCCCTGCTCCCATTCTGATGGTGACAACTGGTGTTCAACTCTGGCATAAATTGAATCAAAATCTTTGACTTTGAAATAGCTAAAGGCTAACTTCGGAGGGCCAACATAAGCAAGTCTGCCCCCCTTAGCCAGAAAAACTACCATGTCAGCGATCGCCACATTTTTGGTAGCATGAGTAATCAATATTACTAGACTTCCAGCATCTGCTAAACTCCGCAGAAGGTGCATGATTTGTAATTCTGTGCCAGGGTCAAGTCCTGAAGTTGCCTCATCCAGAAAAAATATGCTGGGATTGCTGATTAGTTCTACCCCAATACTTACACGTTTGCGCTGCCCACCACTAAGTCGCCCAATAGAGACATTCTTGCGCCCAGTAAGTTGCAGTTGTTCAAGTACTTCTTGTATGCGTTGCTGCCTTTTTGATGGCGATGCTGAAGGCAGACGGAGATGAGCAGCATAGTTAAGTGCTTCCCCCACAGTCAGTTCTGAATGAACGATATCGTCCTGCGGCACATAGCCAATTTTATTTTTGAAAGCGTTGAAATTCTTGTAGAGGTCGCAGCCGTTAACAAATACTTTACCTCTAGCGCGGCGTTGTCCGTTGAGTGCGTCCATGAGAGTTGACTTCCCGCCACCACTAACCCCAGCAATAACGACAAACTCTTGCGGAAAGAAAGATACAGAAATATCGTTGAGCAGAGTTGTACCTAATATTGGGCTGCTAGATTTTTTTAAATTGATTGCATCTAATCTCATGCGTTCAATTGAGAGAGTTTGACGTTGCCTTGCCTGAAATATTGGAATTTTGGCTGGTGCAGGGGAGCTAATTTTGATTTCTACGATCACCGAACCAAGCTCTATAAGATTCCCGTCTGTTAAAGCTCGGAATCGATATGCTTCTAGCCGAATCCCTGCCACCCGTGTGCCATTGGTACTACCTTCATCTAGCAAATAATACTGACCTTCTTTAAACGCAATCTTAGCGTGTCCTTTATCTACGCTGTTATCAGGAATTACCAAGTCATTGTATTTATCGCTACCAATACTGAAAGGAGTTTTTTCAACAGTGCATTGCTGAATCGGAATCGTGTGAATAGTCAGATGTAGAGTCTGCATTTGTGCATTGTCAAGAAAATAGTTTCTATTTTTGTCGCACTCCAGCAGATAATACAACAGTTAGCAAGAAGATAAAAGCAACTGGCTAAAAATACAAAAGTTTTTTTAAAGACAAGAACAACAAACAGATATAGAAAGAGAAATATGAAACTTTCAATCATTACCGCTACCTATAATAGACCGGAAAAATTAAGCACAATTGCACTGAAAAGCTTACTTAATCAAACAGATCACAATTTTGAATGGGTAATCATTAACGATGGGGGCAACCAACGAACTAAAGAAATTGTTACTAAATTTCCAGCTCCATTTCATATAGTTTATGAGGAAATAGAACACCTTTCCATTGGCTTTGGACTATGCCATGCACGCAATAAAGGATTAGATGTAGCAACTGGAGAATTAATTGCTTATCTGGACGATGACAATAGCTTTGAGCCAGAGTTTATAGCTATGGTAAAGCAATTTTTTAAACAACAAAACTTCATCAAATATAGTATGGTTGTGCAAAATCGTCGCCGTGATGTTATTTGTCAAGGTAAAACTATACGCATGAGTAAAACTTTTCTTTCTCCCAGTAACCCAAACTGCATACTTGATAATTTTATCAGTCAACAAGAAATTTTTGATAGCAATGGATTCATTCATTACCGTAATCATACTTTAAAATGGAATCCTTGCCACCGAATATTTGCTGACTATGAATTCTTACTCCAATGTGCTAAAAAATATGGAAATAGTACATTTAAAGTCAATCCTCAAGTTTTAGTTAATTATATTCAGTCGTCTGAAGGGACTATTGGTACTTCAACTTATAGGCAGTGGGCAGAAGAACTCAAACAAATAATCAAATCAGCTTCTTTTTACTCACTTGAATTATATCAAGTTGAGCGTCTACAGTAACTTACAAGAATGTATAACAATATAGCTAATAACCGCGCACCAGCATTTGTATAGTGTGCAAATTTGAAAGCGATCGCCTGGGAGCAAGCCGCAGAGAATCTACGATAGGCAATCACTTTCAAATTAGGGCTTTAAACACCAGGGTGCATGGTCAAAAACCCGTTTTTCTCCCAAACTTCTTTAGGTGGGGTGGAATTTTTTACAGGTGGGGATTGATGATAGTCTGGAACCAAATCAGTTTTACGTTGGTAGCCAAAATTGTAGTCTAACATCTTGATATAGGTAATGTGTGCAGTCCAGACATCAGTAACTCGGCTACCTAGAGAGAGGGTATCGAGATACTTAGGCATCTCAACGTTGCCATTCCAAACAATGGGTATGCCCTCTTTTTCAAAATGTTGAGTTAATTCCTTATGCACAAACTCAGCAGTCCCGCCGCAAATGATAACTTCATCCAATACGGCAATATTTCTAATCCAGCGAATTAAAGCTCGACAGTAATCACCACGGACATCTAGTAAAACTGAGTTAAACAACTTTAAATCAGATTAAACTCCAGCAGATGTGGCTTTGCGTGATAACGACTGTAATGCATTCACGTTGCCCAAGCTTGCTGACACTAAAGCTTTTGGTATACGTAAATCATCTTTTGCTAGCCCAACAGCAGTACGCTCGACAAATTGCTGCACTAACCAATTCATCCCCAACTCTGTAGATTCAGCCTTTGCTTGATTACCTTTAGCCGAAACAAAAAAACTAGCATTCCGGTAGCCCAACATCAACAAACCAATACTTTTTTGCCCAAACAATGCACCTAAAGTCCGACTACGGTAAGCCATAATCCCACTCCCCTCTGGAGCCACGTAAAAATTATGTAGCTTAAGTTTTAACTTGCCTGTGGGTGTGGCAATTCCTTTTCTCAACGCTGCCGACAGCTTCTTGCCCAAATCCTTGCCGTCCGACATTTCTCCTGGTGGTAGCAATAATTGCACGGAAGCATCAACACCATTACTCAAGCCCAATTGAAGGCTTGCTTTCCATAATAATCCCGCTATTTTTGGTAAAGCATAGTGATATTTCAGATCCCTGAGTGCTGGTGTGCCAGCAAAAGTATTTTTAGCTAGAGTGCCCAAGACATAATACTCATCACCTATTCCTACCCAAGTACAGTCTCCTGACAACTGAGTAATTGAGTTTTTTCCCACATCTGCAATTTCTGGCTCCATTGCTATTACTATCGGCACACCCGAAGGATATATCTGAACAATTACCTTGCTCTGACTCCCACCTAAATCAATGGACACAGCTACCCTTGTGTAAACAGGTGCAATCTCTCTTTTCGACGTATTCATGAATTTTTCTCAACTATTACTCGACATTAAACAAGCTGTTAATCTGCTTTATTTCTTCTGGCAGAACTAGTTCTGCCAAATCATCAATGTCCTCATCCAAGGTTTGGTCATTCTCATCATTAATGGTGGACACCAGCCTTTGACCATCTCCACTGTCGCCAACTTCAGCGTTGTTCGCAGTCACAGCAGTTTGGACATGAGATGACAGAAAAATTTCACGAATCAAAGCCGCTTGTGCTTCTAATTTTTTAATTGACCAAATTGCCCTCTGCCTGAGTTCTTCACCATCCACTCCATCAGCAGATATGGCAAAGGGCGACCAGTATTCAAGCAGGGTCAACATTACTATTTCAGGTAGGTTCCCTAAATCGAAGGGTCTGGAGTGGAGATAATTAATTATCTGTCCATCAATAGTGCCTAACCTTCGCCTAATTGAAAAAAAGACTTGTTGGTTCTGTTCCATTTTTTTTCATGCAAAAGTTTCTGTACATTTACAGCCGCGTTGCTTCGGTTTTTTACTTGCAGAAAATCAAAATGCAGAATCACTTATTAAAGTCTAATCGATTTTTTCTGTTTTAAAAACTGAGTTACAATCTCCCCTAAATCTATGTAATTAGTGGATTTTGAATAACAAAATTGTATACCAAACTACATTTTTTCTAGACTATGCCTAGACTAAGTTTGAACTATCCCTAGACTATGCCACAACTTAGCACTCTTAATCAGTTTTTTCAAGAAAGTAAGTTCTTTAGACTATGCCTGAACTATCCTTAGACTATGCCACAACTTAGCGCAGGAAATTGCTATTTTTTGCCCTCAACAATTCTTCGCTTAGAGAATAAAGTAACCATACTCACTATGGTTTCATGCCCTGCGGGTGGCTGCGCCATCTCTCGCTGCGCTCGTGACATGAAACCGCCGTTCGCTTGGAGGGTTTTTGAGTACTACAACGCACTGCATTTGTAGCATAAAACTTTTATGTCGCCACTAACAATTCTCAGAATTGAGAAACTAAAAACATTTGGTAACGTTGCCGGAAGTGATGACCATGTTACCAGGAATAGAGAAACACCCAACGCAGATCCAACCAAAGAGAATGTCCGGTTGATTGGGGGAGAAGACTCACGCGCATTAGAGGAGATAGTTAAAGAAAAAATCTCTACGCTACTGCATCGCCCACGAAAGGACGCGGTGTTATGCACCGAAATGTTTCTCTCGGCATCGCCTGAATATTTCCGCCCTGGTGATCCATCTCAGTCGGGGCAGTGGTCTGATTCACTGATGCAGCAGTGGGCGATCGCATCTCGTGACTGGCTGGCTCAAAACTATCGGTCAAAGTGCGTCAGGGCAGAACTCCACCTAGATGAAAGTACCCCACACATCCACGCCTACATCGTGCCATTGAACGATAAAACTGGGAGAGTCAGTCATGACGCGATGTTTGGCGGCAGAGGTGGACAGGGAAGAATTAAGTTATCCAAACTCCAAGATAGTTATGCTGCTGCACTTGCTCCTTTGGGCATTGAACGAGGGGTTAAGGGCAGTAAGGCAACCTACACCAAAGTCAAAGAGTATTACCAAGCCGTTAACAGTGAACCACTTACCGCAGTCATTACAAATAACCAATTAGCACCCACACCATTTGAATCAGCTACAAATTACGTTGCCAGGATTCAGTCTGATGAACTGTTCCAAGTCATTAACCACCAACTGGCTGATCGCTCCTTTATGGCAGAGCGATTGTTCCGTGCAGAGCAACGGGCTAGAGATAGTGAAAAAGAGCGACAGCAATTAGAAAAACGGGTGCAATTGTTAGAATCTCAAACTCAACAAATGCGCGACTTGCCCTTGGAGGAGGTCGCCTGGGAGTTGGGGCTACACCATGAGGAAGGAAAATGGAAGGGTCACGGACACATCATTAATATAGATGGTCCCAAATTCTACGACTTCGCCCCCGAACAGCAGAAAGGCTCAGGGGGTGCGATTGACTTGGTGATGCACGTTAACCAGTGCAATCTACGGCAGGCGGTTGTCTGGTTGCATGAGCGCTTTGGTGAAGCTGGGGCTATTGGAGCAGCGATAGCTTTTGCTAAAACAGTGGCAGCTGAGATTATCCAGTTAGAACCATGCGACAAATTTAGGCTACCAGTTGAGGATAAAACTAAGTGGTCTTCTGTCTGCAACTACCTGACCCAGAAACGGGGGATACCTGAAAACTTTGTGGAAGTTCTGCATAACCGGGGGCTGGTTTACGCTGATGACCAGCAAAACGCTGTGTTCGTCATGCGGAATCTTGGCGAAGAACCCCAGGCAATAGGAGCATTCCTGCGGGGGACACGGGGCGAGAACAACACTTTCAAAGGTTACGAGAAAGGGACTAAGCGGCGTGAGGGCTGGTTTTACTTTCACTTAGGTGGACAGCCAACAGATCCAGCAGAAAGGTTAGTGCTGTGTAAATCCCCCATTGATGCCATCTCTTTTGCCATGCTGGAATATCTTGTCAAGGGCGACGTACCGCTCAAAAGAACGCTCTTCCTGGCAATAGATCGCCCTAATACTTTGCCTGTTGAGCAATTGCAGCATATTTTTAATGTACAGGTAGCATTGGACTCTTCGGAACTTGGAAATGCAGATGCACGGGCTATTAAACAATTGCTGCCACAGGCTAAAAGAAATAAATGTTTTGCGAGAGATTGGAACCAAGAACTGGTCAATCTCTCGCAGAAATTACAACAACAACAACGGCATCAAAATCAGGAAATGGAGCTTTAAATAATTCGTAATCCGTAATTATGTTTTGTGATTGTAAAGCGTCAGCATAAGCGTTGCGGCAGTGATAGCGCAGTGCCATTCACCCTACCCTTTAAATTAAAAAAAGTAAAACTAGAAATATATAACAAAGAGAAGTAAAAAATCAAGATACGAAAGTACTGATTATTTCCGTACCTTTATCGATTCCTTTGTGATTGGCAGATATGGGATAGTGATATCGTTCTGAGCCATAAAACGATGGTAGAAGTTTGGCAGTTTTGGGAATTTGAGCATTTCTCGAACAATATAGTACGAGTGATAGATGCTCCGAGTGGATTAGAGTTGTTTGCGGTTGATGTATTCCAAATAATTGCTCCAGCCCTGAACGATGGAAAAGTAATATTAATAGATACGAAAACAAATCAGCGACAAGTGATGATGAATCAAAAAATAGTCGTCGTTAATACTTTGAATGCCTTGGGGATTCATTCATTGACAGGTATAGTAAAAGCTGATGTGGTTAGGCAATTTATGCAATGGGTAAGGAGCCAAATAGTACCAATTTTTAGAAAACAGACAAATTTGAATATAGAAACTAACATTAAGCATATAACTTCAGGAATTATTTTTCCGAAGAGAGATTCTTTAATAAACTACCTGTATTCAAAGCGACAGAAGATATGGGAAGTAGAAATAGAAGTTATTGAATTATATTTAAAATTGATTTATAAGAAAATTCCTCTGGCTGCTAATTGTCCGGGAACTAGTAATTATCAAGAATTATCC
>NZ_CAXTNP010000122.1:0-22960 GCF_964245575.1 uncultured Nostoc sp.
GTGTTTGGCAAGAGCAGTGGCTTTGGAGCTAGCTTTGACCTCTCATCCCTTGACGGCAGCAATGGCTTCACGATCAACGGCATTAATCCATATGACTCCTTAGGATCTGGCAGCAGTGCCGGAGACTTTAACGGTGATGGCATTGATGACTTGATTATCGGGGCAAGCGGTTCCCTCTACGGTTCAGATTATAGCCCTGGTACTGTTGGGAAAATCTACATAGTGTTTGGCAAGAACAGTGGCTTTGGTTCGGTTCTTAACCTTTCGTCCTTAGACGGTAGCAATGGCTTCGCGATCAATGGGAATAGCGTAGGCATCTCATTTAGCAGTGCTGGAGACATCAACGGTGACGGCTTCGATGACGTGATTATTGGAGTACCAGATGCCGACACCAACGGCAACCCAAGGACTGGGGAAAGCTACGTAGTGTTTGGCAGCAGCAGTAGCTTTGGAGCTAGTTTTGACCTTTCGTCTCTGGATGGCAGCAACGGCTTTGTGATCAACGGCATTGATACAGTTAACTTCTTAGGCTCCTCCGTTAGCAATGCCGGAGACTTCAACGGTGATGGCTCCGATGACTTGATTATTGGGGCATCAAATCAAATCCCCTACGCCCCTGAAAACGGAGAAAGCTACGTCATCTACGGCTTTGCGACTATAGCTAGCACCCAAGAAGATACTGCCGTTAACATCCTTGCCAGCACTATTCTTAGGAGATATACAGATGTAGAAGGCGATACTCTAAGCATTAGTGACTTTAAAAACCCTGCCAACGGTACACTTACCTTCAACGACAACGGCACTCTTGGAAATACCACCGATGACTACTTCATCTACACCCCCAACGCCAACTATAACGGCACTGACAGTTTCAGCTACACTGTCACTGACGGTAATGGCGGCACTATTGATGGTACTTTTAAATTAAACGTCAAGCCAGTTAATGATGCACCACTTGCCGTGAATGATACTGTTACGGCTGCCAAAAATACTGCTGTGAGTATTCAAGCAAATACCTTACTGGCTAATGATACTGACATCGATAACACCAACCTCAGCATCACTGGTGTCAGCGCTGCAACCAACGGTACTGCCGTCCTCAAGAATAACGGCACTCCCAGCAACTCGGCAGATGATTTCATCGTGTTTAGCCCAACTTGTGGGTTTAGTGGTGCAGCTAGCTTTAACTACACCATCAGCGATCGCCAACTCACCAGCACCGCCAAGGTTACTATCCAAGTGGGCGATCGCCTTTTTGGTGGCAACAGCAATGATGTCCTCCACGGCACTCCTGGTAATGACTACCTCAATGGCAGCAATGGTAAAGATCAACTTTACGGTGGTAATGGCAAAGACACCCTTAATGGCGGCAATGGTAACGACCTCTTGTGCGGTGGTCTTGGTAGCGATATCCTCAGTGGTGGTAATGGCAAGGATAAATTTGTCTTCGCTGCTGGAGAAGGTACTGATATTATTACCGACTTCTGCAAGTGCAACGATTTGATTGGCTTGTCTAGTGGTCTAACCTTCAATCAACTAAGTTTCGCTGGTAACAACATCATAGTGACTGCTACTAATGAAATCTTGGCAACGCTAACCGGCATTAGTACCACAACACTCACTGTTTCTAATTTCACTATTCTCTAATATTAAGGGGAGCAAGACTTTGCTCCCCTTAAAAACCAATAATTACTATAAAACTAGCCTTACGATCAAATTGACTATAAATTCACAGTTAGTAACAGAAATTACAAGTCTTTTATTAGCTATAATTCGACACCTCAACGCCACACTAACCGATTTTTTAACAAGCTACCGAGTTAAGATTCTGGATGGCAATGCGATCGCTTATAAAAATCTTTGTAACAGATGAATCGACTGTAGAGACGTAGATTTGTACGCTTTTACCAACGCTGTACCAGGAATGTTGTGAAATGGTATGACTTGTTAAATAAGAGCAAAGGAGGCAGGAGGGAGAACCCCATACTTCGGCTACGCTCAGTAACCATAAATAAATTTATTTGCTCTGAAACCCTCTATTGCTGGTAAATTTAAAAATTCTGCCCTTTGCCCCCTGTTCCCTGCTTTCCTGCCTTTTTAGTCACGGGATGGGGAATCAGAAAAATGGTGTGTGCAATTTCAGTATTAAAGCGGAAACAACATAAATTGACTTACTGAAATTCCGCAATTGCCACCAGGACAACTGCAAAAACGCAGTGTAGCCTTTAACTAGAAAAATAGCATCAGGCAATTGTTAAACAAAATCCCAACTCTCACCACTAAACTTTTATAATATTTGTTGTTCTTATGACTCTAAAACACACCAAAATTCAATTTCCCCTTTGGCACTATCTGAATCAGCCTTTATTTAGTCAGGATACTAAATTAGTATTGAATCCTCAACGCTTTGCATTGATCTGGCGTCTTCGACTTCTAGAACGCTGCTGGGCTAAAGAATGTGATGCCAAAGGGCCTCAACAGCATTAGATACCTCAAAAGCCGTAAAACTAAGCCTCGTCGTCTACAGAACGAGGCTTTTTGCCATCAAGTAAAGCACTGACAGTCATATCTCCCATAACATTAATCGCAGTGCGGCAGCGATCCAGAAACCAGTCGATAGTAACTAGCAAAGCAATGTATTGGGTAGGTAAGCCTACAGAAGTAAACACTAGTGTCATCGTTACCAGTCCAGCATTGGGAATATTCGCCGCACCTACGGATGCAAAAATCGAGGTAAGGATGACAATTAACTGCTGCCCCAGACTCAGATGTTGCCCAATTAGTTGGGAAATATACAACGCAGACATTGCTTCATAGAGGGCAGTACCATCATTATTGAAATTTGCCCCTACTAATGCCCCCAAGGCAGCAGAAGATTCTCTTAAACCAACTTTTGTTTGCAAAACTTCAAAAGTTATGGGCATTGCCGCCGCAGAGGAAGAAGTTGAGAAAGCTGTCAAAAAGGCATCAGAACCGCCAGCTAGAAATTTTAGCGGGTGTACCCAAGAACCAAATTTTACTCTGGTGAGATAGTAGCACGCTTGTAATCCCAGTGCTAACAGCACCGCCACGATAAATGCACCCAAAGATTTAAACGGTGCAAATCCTTGCATAGCAACGGTTTTAGCAACAATCCCAAAGACTGCGAAAGGGACTAAGGCAATTACCCAGTTGAGGACACGGACTACCGCCTCAAACAAAATCCCGATGACATCCTCTATCGGCTGATATCCTTTTTTGCCTTGGGCAACTTGTTCAGATTTTAATGCCCGCAGAACGATGCCAAAACTCAGGGCAATCACAATTAGTTGAATGACATTATTATCAACTAATGGCTTCAGTACAGCTTCCGGTACAGCATCTTTGAGTATTCCCCAAGGATCAAGACTCTGAGTAGTTATTTCTGTAGTTGTTGAGGTGGCTACATTACCCCAAGTCCCCGGACGCAGCACATTTGCTACGAAAAGCCCGACTAAAATAGCTACAGTAGTGTTAGTTAAAAGTAGCACTGCTAACCGCCGTCCGGCTGTACCGGGGATATTCGTAGTCATTAAGGTGTGCAGCACCGCTACCAAAATCAGGGGCGTAGCTAGGGCGCGGAGAGCCTTTAGCACCAATTCAGCTGGAATTGCTAAATTGTTGATTAAAGTGGCATTACTGGGATTGGGATTCCCCGCACCAAGGGCAATTCCAACGCTGACTGCGGCTACTAGGGCGATAAGAATTTGCAATGTGAGAGGGATACGCTGCCACCAAGGGCTAGCTTTGGTTTCAGGCGAAGTAGTACTCTCTTTTTGACTCATTAGTTAGATGCTGATTAACTGCTGTAACTATTAAAACAACACTGATGATAGTGACAATTTCGGAAAAAGAACAGCTTTAATTTTAGGTAAAAACTGTTAATCTAAGATTCCGTTGCTTTGCAAAATCTAGCTCGAAAGGGTATACCACAAGGTAGGCCCCTAGAGATATCTTGGCTTGTGGTTGGAGATGCTTATGTCCTTTGTCCCTTTACATATTCACAGTGACTACAGTCTACTTGATGGAGCAAGTCAGCTACCAGAGTTGGTGGATCAAGCGATCGCACTGGGAATGAAAGCGATCGCCCTTACTGATCATGGTGTCATGTATGGAGCCGTTGAACTGATCAAAATCTGCCGTAGTCATAATATTAAGGCGATTATCGGCAATGAGATGTATATCATTAACGGCGATATTGAAAAACAAGAACGCCGTCCGAAATATCATCAAGTTGTTTTAGCTAAAAATACCAAAGGTTACAAAAATTTAGTCAAATTAACCACAATTTCTCACCTCAAAGGTGTTCAAGGCAAAGGAATTTTTTCTCGTCCTTGTATTAATAAAGATTTACTAAAACAATATCATGAAGGCTTGATTGTCACCAGCGCTTGCTTGGGTGGAGAAATTCCCCAAGCGATTCTCAGTAATAGACCAGATGCAGCCCGAAAAGTTGCTCAGTGGTATAAAGATGTATTTGGTGATGATTATTATCTAGAAATTCAAGACCACGGTTCCCAAGAAGACCGGATTGTGAATGTTGAAATCGTCAAAATTGCGCGGGAACTAGGGATTAAATTTGTTGCTACCAATGATTCGCATTTTATTTCTTGTTTTGACGTTGAAGCCCACGATGCTTTGCTATGTATTCAAACTGGCAAGCTAATTATTGAAGATAAGCGGATGCGTTATAGCGGCACAGAGTATCTCAAATCTGGCGAGGAGATGCAGCAGCTATTTCGTGACCATTTACCAGATGATGTGATTGCTGAAGCTGTAACTACCACTGAAGAAGTCGCTGATAAAGTCGAGCCTTACCATATTATGGGTGAGCCTCAGATTCCTACACCCCCAATTCCCTCTGGTCATACTGCTGATACTTACGCCGAAGATGTTGCATGGAACGGACTTTTAGAACGGTTAAATCGCAAATCTCGTCATGAAGTTGATTCCGTCTATAAAGAAAGATTGGAATACGAACTAAAAATGATTCAGCAGATGGGTTTTTCCAAATACTTTTTAGTTGTATGGGACTACATCAAATTTGCTAGAGATAATAACATTCCTGTGGGGCCCGGTCGTGGTTCGGCGGCTGGTTCATTAGTTGCCTATGCGATGCGAATTACCAACATTGACCCTGTGCATCATGGGCTACTATTCGAGCGCTTTTTGAACCCAGAGCGGAAATCCATGCCTGATATTGATACGGATTTCTGTATTGAACAACGCGATAAAGTAATTGAATATGTAACTGATAAATATGGTGCAGATAGAGTTGCCCAAATTATTACTTTTAACCGTCTAACTTCTAAAGCCGTTTTGAAAGATGTCGCCAGAGTATTAAATATTCCTTACGGTGAAGCTGACAAAATGGCGAAATTAATTCCTGTGGTGCGAGGTAAACCAACTAAACTCAAGGTGATGATTTCCGATCAAACCCCAGAACCAGAGTTTAAACAGAAATATGATAAAGAACCCCATGTTCGCCATTGGCTTGATATGGCGATGCGAATTGAAGGAACTAACAAAACTTTTGGTGTTCATGCAGCAGGTGTGGTAATTTCTGCCGAGCCACTTGATGAAATTGTGCCGCTACAAAAGAATAATGACGGTTCGGTGATTACCCAGTATTTCATGGAAGACCTAGAATCAATGGGTTTGTTAAAAATGGATTTTCTAGGTTTACGGAACCTGACGCTAATTCAAAAAACCCTTGATTTAATTCAAGAAACTAAAGGATATTCTGTTGATCCTGATGAAATCACCCACCAGGAAAGAAAAGCACAGAAGATATTAGCTAAAGGGGAACATAGTACTCTGCCAAAAGATGTACAAAAAACTTATGAACTATTAGAAGCAGGTGAGTTAGAAGGAATATTTCAATTAGAATCCTCCGGGATGCGTCAGATAGTGCGAGATTTGAAGCCTTCTAATATAGAAGATATTTCTTCAATTTTGGCACTTTATCGACCGGGGCCATTAGATGCGGGACTGATTCCTAAATTTATTAACCGCAAACATGGTCGAGAAAATATTGATTATCAACACACCATTTTAGAACCAATATTAGATGAAACCTATGGAATTATGGTCTATCAAGAGCAAATCATGAAAATTGCTCAAGATATGGCGGGATATTCTTTAGGACAAGCTGACTTGCTGCGTCGGGCGATGGGTAAAAAGAAAGTTTCTGAGATGCAAAAGCAGCGAGAAAAATTCGTGGATGGCGCAGCTAAAAATGGTGTTCAGAAAAAAGTTGCGGATGAATTATTTGAGCAAATGTTAAAGTTTGCTGAATATTGTTTAAGCTATGACACGGAAATATTGACAGTTGAATATGGTTTATTGCCGATTGGAGAGATTGTAGAAAAAGGCATTGAGTGTACTGTGTACAGCGTTGATAATAATGGAAATATTTACACGCAACCTGTAGCACAGTGGCACGATCGCGGACAACAAGAGGTGTTTGAGTATTGTTTGGAAGATGGTTCATTGATTCGGGCAACAAAAGACCATAAATTTATGACTGTTGATGGTCAAATGTTGCCAATTGATGAAATATTTGAACGGGAATTGGATTTGATGCGGGTAGAGGGTTTACCAAAGTAGGAGATGAGGGAGCAGGAGAATAATAACTAATGACTAAGGACTAATTAAGCTGGTTGATGACAAACGGCTTCTATGCGATACCCGTCAGGATCAATCACAAAAGCAGCATAATAATTGGGGTGGTAATTTGGACGTAATCCAGGTTTGCCATCGTCCTTAGCACCCAAAGCGATCGCCTGTTGATAAAAAGCATCCACCGCAGGGCGATTATCAGCCGCAAATGCTAGATGAAAGCCCTTGGATATCTGATGGGTAAACTCTTGGCGATTCCCAATCCAAAACATAGGGTAAATACCAGCACCATAAGCAGCAATGTCAGGCAAATTGAACAGGCGCTTGATACCTAATGGCGCAAGCACAGCATCATAGAAGGCTAGACTGCGTTCTAAATTACTCACCCCAAAGGATAGATGGTCAAACATAAGCTCTAATTTTTATAAAAACTACTCACACTTACAATATTTTTCAGCAAAAGCGCATCTAAAGTGCGATCGCTTGGAAAAATGATTCAACAAAATTTTAGCGATGGAAACACACCTTTGCTGCATATTATGCCTATAAGGTAGAACCATAAGGTTACACCTGGTGACATGATCAAAGGAGGTCATATTTTTATGTTGTTATATGAAGATATTGGTGCTGAATGCCGGATCGAGCAGCCAAAAAAGTTGTCTGTATGAAATTGCAGATGAGGCTTTCTCCACCGAAGCAGCCCAACCCCTTTGGTTCGGGAAAATCAACTGGACTCAAGATCGGGGTGCGGCAGAAATTGAGGTGAAAACTGCTACGGGTGCAACACTACAAAAATCCATCTCTGGTGATTCCCCACAGGCACACCTCAGTTATATGCTCAATACACTTAGTGAAGGTGCTACCAAGGTTATTGATCGGTTGTCAGAAATTGATGTGGTGGGGCATCGAATAGTACATGGTGGAGAGGATTATCGAGATAGTGTGGTAATTACGGAGGATGTTAAAAAGGCGATCGCTCGTATATCTAACCTAGCTCCAGCACATAATCCAGCCGCTTTCTCAGGCATAGAAGCAATTGAAAAAATCTTAAAAGATGTCACTCAAATAGCAGTCTTTGATACCGGATTTCATGCCACCCTACCCGATGCAGCAGCAATCTATCCCGGTCTATATGAGTGGGTAGAGCAAGGTATCCGTCGCTATGGGTTTCATGGTATCAGTCACCAGTACTGTTCTGGTCGTGCTGCCCAAATTCTCGGTCAAGATGTTCCCCCTGAGCGGTTAATTACCTGTCATCTGGGCAATGGCTGCTCTTTAGCGGCGATTAAAAACGGTCGCAGCATTGATACCACAATGGGATTCACACCCCTAGAAGGATTGATGATGGGTAGTCGTTCAGGTTCAGTTGATCCAGGAATTTTGATTTATCTGTTGCGGTATTGCAATTACTCTGTCGAAAAGTTGGATGATATCTTAAATAAAGCTTCCGGGTTAAAGGGAATTTCAGGTGTATCTAGCGATATGCGTGAGGTGAGAGAAGCAATCGCTCAAGGTAATTCCCGCGCTCAACTAGCGTGGGATATCTACGTACATCGCTTGCGTTCTGGTATCGGTGCAATGCTTGCCAGTTTGGGCGGATTAGATGCTTTGGTATTTACAGCAGGCGTGGGTGAACACTCCGCAGAAATTCGCCAAGCCGCCTGTGAAGCCTTTAGTTTTTTGGGATTAAAAATAGACCTTGAAAAAAATCAGCAGCAGCCTGTTGATGAGGATATTGCCACACCCGATTCAGCAGTACGTGTTTTAGTTATTCATACTCAAGAAGATTGGGCGATCGCCGGGCAATGTTGGCAGTTATTAAATAAAGAGTTATGAATACTCATAACGAGAGGAACCTACGTATGATAAGTTTCCAAACTCGCGGCCCGATAAAACTTAAAATGTACTCTGCAAGTTTTGGGGCGATAAGGGAAAGTGGTAATAATAAGGCATTAACGTTAACAAAGCTATTAGTAGCACCAGCAACAACGCTAGGGATGAGACAAATCAGCGTCCATATCAACCTATTTATAAATTTAGAGTTGATAGAAGTACCCCTTTGAAGTTGATTAACAAGTACATAGCGGCTAGTAGCAAATAATACAGTTAATCCTAACCAAGCAAATATTAATAGCATCCAATTTGCTGGATAGAGATTGCAAACTACAAAACCAGCAGGAAATAGCGAAGCTAGTTCCCAAGCTAATAGATTTAATTTAGTCCGAAGACAGCTTAGTATTTGTTCAATAAGCCAATAATGCACATAAACAATATTTAAGCACTCAGGAACTTGGATAAAATCACTCCTGATTTTGTGAATTATGTCGCCATAAAATAAGACATTGCTTTGTAAGACAATATCCTGTTCTTGCCAAAAATATAAAGCTGATGCATCTTTTTTATAATAAGAATTAAAAGTAAGTCCATACTGTAATCTCGATTTATTTTGTAATGCTTTACTCCATAATAATCTAATAAAATTTACTATAAAAGTATTATCAAAAATTTGAAACTTTTTTTTACTAATTACTAATTGATTGGATTGCATAGTATTATTACTAAAGCAAATCTTATCGTTAAAGCAGTTGTAGTACCAAAGATAAGCTAGTAATTTTGGCGGAATGTACAGAGAGCAGCCTATTTCTCTTGCTTGCTCAATTTGTTTTAAAATTGCCTGATTTAAATAAAAAGTATACTGTCCTGGTTCAACTTTAATTTCAAGTTCAATAGGAGTGCCTTCAGGGATTTGCAGAAAGAAAGATAATTGAACATCAGCTTGAGGATCTATGTGTGTTTTATAAGCGTTCATTTCGGGATAATTTTGCAATATTTTGTACAATATTAATCAGAAAATCTAGTGTTCCACGCCACTGTTTTTCTCCAGCAACTATCCCTTCATTATGTATTTTTAGGATTAAATTTCTATCTCCTTCAGGTAATTCAAATACCTTTTTATGGTAACGGCTGATAATATCTCCATCTAACTGCATAACAGTTTGAGCATAAATAATATCAATATCTACACTGGTAATTTCACCACTATTAAGTGCAGCTTTAAGTTCAGACATTTTCCGCAGGGTACGAATAAATTTATCATTATTCAAAAGTTCTTCAATCTCTTGCCACCTTTGGCGCAAACTTTTTTGATTATTATCTTCTTGATCTGGAATAGGAGTTGGAGCAGGCAATATTGGTCGAGCTAACTTTATGTATTCCTCATCAGTTGGAACAATATTTGCTTTATGTTCTACCTGATATTTAAGACGTTGCTGATATTGTATGATCCTGGGGTCTGGCTCACTAGTCTCATTACTTTGTTCAAGGAGAATGTAAAAATATTCTCTTTCAAGTTGCGAAAATAGACTTGTATAGCGTTCGCGTAGTTCTTGAGCTTGAGTTTTTTCTGGTTCTGGTAAATCGTCTGGATTTGGAATTCCTTTGACATCAAAGTAGTCTTTGTCATTTATTGAATAAATCTCTTCATACGCTTGCCAAGCATTAAACTTTGCGCCAGTAATTTGCTCCACAACCATTGTATTTACTTCTAAAGCTGTAATATCATCGACTAATCCATGTACAGATGAGACTAGTTTCTCTAGCAAATCTTTGGCTTGTTCTTGAATTTTGTTAGGCATAGTAATAACTTCCTTAATTTCTCTAAAGCAAATTTACCTACAGGTTTGGACAAGTTCATATCCTGTAGGTATTTTAGTGTGACTATTAATAAATAAAAACTACTATGGACGGGATGGTGGTTGTTGTGAAGTTTTACGAGATTTCATAATTTCTATAAAAAATTCATATAATTTCTGCAAACTTTCTATATTTTTTTGCATAATCTCCCGACTTTCTTTGATTTGACTTAGATGAAATTCACGAAGTTCTGTATATGAGCCACTACCAACAAATTGACTACCAACTTCATTATTTATATCACCATCAATTAGATTAATTACGGTGTACATTCGATTACCTGGTTGAGCAACTTGTTGCTCTTGTGGTTGTTCTAACTGAGTAGGGGAGTCTGGAACCCAAGTGGTGATTTCTAACTCTACAACTTCAACTATTGCTGTTTTAATAGTATCAATAACATCATCAATATTGAATCCTTCTCCTTTAGTGTTCAGCTTTTTAACTTTTTTTTTAAATTCACTACTTGGTTTGCTAAGTTGAGTATTATTTTCCTCATTTCCGATAGCTTGACCATTACTTTCCGTGTTTTCGTTAAGAATATTATTCACCATAATATTTTAGAGGTTACAGATTTAACTATAAACAAAATACAATTTTAGGTTATGTCAAAATTTCCAAGGCTTTTACTTAATAAAAGTAAATAAACTCAAAACAACTTAATAATTTCAGAAGCTTTTTCTAAAGAAAAGTTGTAATTTCTCAACGCCAAATTTATCTTACAGAAAGGATAATACCATTTTAAATTTTGGAGATACTGCGTTGCGATAAGTGCAGCACTACGGTAGGAGTTCTCGCCATTGTCCTAAGGGTGTGATTCTGAAAGAATTATTTAATTAGCTTTTGGGCACTTCGTTACAATAGGTATAAATTAGGTCCTATTTATACACAAATCAACCTAAAGTATATCTCCGAGCATGGACACTATAAAAGTATAAATTAACACTTATTTATTTTTGCACCTCTACAAGGGTTGGGGCTGTTCTTGTTAGGTCTGTATTGCACTCAACCGATAAGCGCTATAGCAAAACGTAGACGCACAAGTGTAGGCTGACTTTTGCTATATCACTATGTATACAATGATATGACTGTGATGATAAAGACAAGGAAAATATGTTGTTATCTCGTCAAGCTTTTGCTACACCTTTTGTAATTTGTATGTGTATTTTAGGAGTTGGCTTGATTCAATTCCCCCAATTGCAAAAACTAATAAATAGCAACCAATCTGCCTCTTTAGAAACTTTAGATAAAGAAATAAAAGCTGAAAATATCCGTCTTAATTTTCTCAAAAAAACGCCTACTTTTGGTTATAATAATTTCATTGCAGATTTGGTATATCTCAATTTTATCCAATATTTCGGAGACGATCAAGTTCGGGATAAAACAGGTTACAGTTTAAGTCCAGAATACTTTGAAATCATCCTCGAACGTGACCCACGATTTTTAGCAGCGTATCGCAGTCTTTCTATCAGTACTTCATTGTATGCTGGTATGCCAGAACGTGCGATCGCACTAGCAGAGAAAGGCTTAAAATCACTATCTCCTTCAGTTCCCGAAAAGTCTTATTACGTATGGCGTTATAAAGGAGTTGATGAGTTATTATTTTTAGGCAACGCTAAAGCTGCCGAACAGTCTTTTGCAATGGCTGCAAACTGGGCTAGTAAATTTTCAGATCCAGAGAGTCAGATGATCGCTCATACTTCCCAAAAAACTGCTGAATTTCTGAGTCGAAATCCTAATAGTAAATATGCTCAAATTGCTACCTGGGCAATAATTTTAAATAATCAAGTTGATGAGAGAACTCAAAAACGTGCAATTAGGGAAATTGAAGCTTTGGGAGGAAAAGTTCTTACAACTCCTGAAGGGACTCATAAAATTGTATTCCCCCCAAAAGATTAAATTATTAGTTATAACGGGTTGCCGCAAGTGTAGTAGCAAACTATATTCGCCCAATTAGTTGAAAATTTATCACACATGATTGAGTAGGTTAACACTGATGTCAATACAATTGGCAGAATCTGACTTTCAAATATTAGAGTGTTTTCCTGTTATTTCCCAGTTGCGCCCTCACCTTGAGTAAGCTAAGTTTGTAGAACAAGTTCGATATCAAATGAAAGAAAGATATCAACTTGCATTCTTGAAAATAGAGGAGCAAACTCTGGCAGTGGCTGGATTTCGCATTTCTAGTTGTTTAGCATCGGGAAACTTTTTATACATTGATGATTTAGTCGTTGATGAGTTTAATCGGTCACATAGCTATGGCCAACAGCTATTTCAGTGGCTAATTGAATATGCCATAAATCATGACTGTAAACACCTGAGTCTTGATTCTGGTGTTCAGCGATTTGCAGCCCACAGGTTTTATCTCATGCAGCGTATGAGCATTACAAGTCATCATTTTTCAATGGAGTTGTAGCGACAAGCAATTTGGTTGTGACAAATAATATTTTTTGGTATGACGGTAAATTAATTTACTCCCAAACCCTAGAATTAAACATTAATGATCCGGGTTTACTTTATGGGGCGACTGTTTTTACAACATTGCGGGTTTATCAGAACTCACTAGATAATAATTTAACTAACTGGCAAGCACACTGCGATCGCCTACTTTCCTCAGTACAATCTTTTGGTTGGCAGCAACCAGATTGGAACCGTCTACGTCAAGGCGCTCAAATTCTCCTCCCACACTTCCCTGTTCTCAGAATTACCCTTTTTCCCGATGGACGGGAGTGGATAACTGGCAGATTATTACCACAATATTTGACAGAAAAACAAAATAATGGTATTTTGTGCGCTGTTGCAAGTTCGGAATTTTATCGCTCTCTCCCTTCTCATAAAACTGGAAACTATTTGAGTGCTTGGTTAGCAAAAACTAGTTTAGATGCTCAAGAAGCAATATTAGTTGATGCTCAAGGAAATTGGCTAGAAACCAGCACAGGCAACCTTTGGGGATGGTGCGATCGCAGTTGGTACACGCCACCGTTGACAGCCGGAATTTTGCCGGGAATTGTGCGATCGCAACTTGTAAACTGGTTGAAAAATCACCAACAGCCAGTGCGAGAAGAAACTTGGAGCCTTGAGTTAGTCCAGAAATTTGAAGCGATCGCCTACACTAATAGTGTGGTAGAAATTATTCCCATTCATACAGTTCATCTGCCTTCAGGGTCGCTACAATGTAATCCCTACCATGATAGTTTTCAGCTAATGAGGGAGCTTTTTTTAGCATGACAGCCACGCCAAATTTGTTATATCTTAAGATAAGTTAACATAATTCTTAATAATCACCTTTGCGAGCAGAGAAGCTAGGCGATTGCGCGAAAAATACCGGAGGATAGACCTTAGTGAATAAAAGATGGAGAAATGCAGGGCTGTACGCGCTGCTGTTTATTGTCGTAATTGCGCTGGGAACAGCATTTTTTGACAAACAACCCCAAAGCAGAGAGATATGGCGATATAGTCGCTTTATTCAAGAAGTTCAACAAGGCAGAGTAGAAAAAGTCAGTTTGAGTGCAGACCGTTCTACGGCACTGGTTACACCCAAATATGACCCGGCTAAACGGATTGTTACCTTAGTCAACGATCCAGACTTGATCAATACTTTGACTTCTAAAGGCGTTGATATTTCTGTTTTGCCCCAAACTGATGAAGGATTTTGGTTTAAGGCACTAAGTAGCTTATTTTTCCCTGTATTGCTTTTGGTTGGCTTATTCTTCTTGCTACGTCGCGCTCAAAGTGGCCCAGGTAGCCAAGCGATGAACTTTGGCAAATCCAAAGCCAGAGTGCAAATGGAACCACAAACCCAGGTGACATTTGGCGATGTCGCTGGTATTGACCAAGCCAAGTTGGAATTAAACGAAGTCGTAGACTTTTTGAAAAACGCCGATCGCTTTACTGCTGTTGGTGCAAAAATTCCTAAAGGTGTGTTGTTAGTTGGCCCTCCTGGTACAGGTAAAACCCTCCTAGCTCGTGCCGTAGCTGGTGAAGCAGGTGTACCCTTCTTCTCAATCTCCGGTTCAGAATTTGTGGAAATGTTTGTAGGTGTGGGTGCATCCCGCGTCCGCGATTTATTTGAACAAGCTAAGACCAATGCTCCTTGTATCGTCTTCATTGATGAAATTGACGCCGTAGGTCGTCAACGGGGTGCAGGCTTAGGTGGTGGTAACGATGAGCGGGAACAAACCCTCAACCAGTTGCTCACAGAAATGGACGGCTTTGAAGGTAATACTGGCATCATCATTATTGCCGCTACCAACCGTCCTGATGTCCTAGATGCAGCCCTCTTGCGTCCTGGTCGCTTTGATCGTCAAGTTGTGGTAGACCGTCCCGACTATGCCGGACGCAGCGAAATTCTCAAGGTTCACGCCCGTGGTAAGACCTTGGCGAAAGATGTGGACTTGGATAAAATTGCCCGTCGTACCCCTGGATTTACTGGCGCAGATTTATCCAACCTGTTGAATGAAGCCGCAATTCTGGCAGCCCGCCGGAATTTGACTGAGATTTCGATGGATGAAATCAACGATGCGATTGATCGCGTGTTAGCTGGCCCAGAGAAGAAAGACCGGGTAATGAGCGAAAAGCGCAAAACCTTGGTAGCATATCACGAAGCTGGTCACGCCTTGGTTGGTGCCTTGATGCCAGACTACGATCCTGTGCAGAAAATTAGCATCATCCCTCGCGGTCGTGCAGGTGGTTTAACTTGGTTTACCCCCAGCGAAGACCGGATGGACACAGGTTTATATAGCCGCGCTTATCTGGAAAATCAGATGGCTGTGGCTTTGGGTGGTCGGCTTGCTGAAGAATTAATCTTTGGTGAAGAAGAAGTTACCACTGGTGCTTCTAATGACCTTCAACAAGTAGCGCGGGTTGCGCGTCAGATGATCACCCGATTCGGGATGAGCGATCGCTTAGGCCCAGTCGCTCTTGGTCGTCAACAAGGTAACATGTTCCTGGGACGAGATATCATGTCAGAGCGTGATTTCTCTGAAGAAACCGCCGCCGCCATTGATGAAGAAGTCCGTAAACTTGTGGATGTAGCCTATACACGTGCTAAAGAAGTGTTAGTACGCAACCGCCACATTTTAGATCAGATAGCCCAAATGTTGGTTGATAAAGAAACGGTAGACGCTGAAGAGTTGCAAGAAATTCTGTCGAATAACGATGTGACAACCGCAGCCTTTGCCTAATTTAATGAATAGTTAGGAGTTTAGGAGTTAGGAATTCTTCTTAACTCCTAACTTTTAAAATTCAGGGTAATTCTGGGATTTTCCAGAGTTATAGCCTTTCCTAATCAGATGAGGTAAGATTCATAGCCCCCTCTCGAAGAGCGGGGAGCAGGGGGAGCAGGGGACAAGGGGACAAAAGGTGAGAACTTGCAACAAGTCTTTCCCTTCTCCTTGTCCCCAATTTTCCTTATCCCCAAGTCCTCTTCCCAATGCCCCATCCCCTATGCCTCACTATCTACTGAACCACCAATTGGATGTTTTGCAGGTGACATTTCGTCTCAGCCGTACCCAGGCGTTCAATTACCTGTTCGGCGCTCATCAAGCGCTTGAGTACTACTTGACCTATGGTCTGACTGGCAATTACTGGTGTTGTTGGCTTGACTTCCACGGTTAAAACGGCTTCTTCAACTCGATAAAGCCATAGCAATTCGTTTTGTTCCACTAAACAAATATTCATTCGCTGAATATCTGGTTGGCGTCGCCATGCGGTTATTTGCCAGAGTCCATCAGATGCCCAGACTCTAGCAACTGCCCATCCCTCAGATAGAAAGAAATATTTCACGCTCTTAGTCTCACTATTAGACTTTCAATCTGCTGTTTAGGATATCGTATATTATTTTTTAATAACGTATAAATAATGATATTTTAAATTAAGGCTATTTAAATTATTATTGCCTACGTTTTATTAATAGGAAAAATACTTGTTTATCTCATTTAACTCAGTACAAGAAATAACAAAATCATAATATCTTATTTTAAACTACTAGTTTTATTTTATTACCAAGTTTACAATAAATATTTATGTATACTATAGTTAGCAAAGTTAAAACATAATTTTATGAATACTTCAGGTAATTATGAACAAACCTATAAACTCACCATTTAGATATCCTGGTGGCAAATTTTATGCTCGTAATTTAATTCTTAATCATATTCCTTCTCACTCTTATTATGCTGAACCTTTTGCTGGGGGTGGGTCTATCTTTTTTGTAAAAGATAAAGTAAATATTAATTGGCTCAATGATATTGATGAATTATTAATAAATACCTTATTAATAATTCGAGATCAACCCGAAGACTTAATAAAATTTTTAGAAGATGAATCTGCTACTAAAGAAAGACATACATATTACAAAAATGAATTCATACCACAAAATAAATTAGAACAAGCTGGTAGATGGTTTTACCTCAACAGAACCTCCTACTCTGGAATCATGAAGCATCAGAACTGTTATTGGGGATATGGTGAAAAGTACAGTATGCGTCCAGAGAATTGGCCCAGAAATATACGTCGAACTTCTGAGAAACTTCAAAACGTTAAAATTACTAATCTCGACTTTGAACAAGTTATCGAATCTGTACGTGATGGATCTTTTTTATTTATTGATCCTCCTTATTTCAATGCAGATCAAGATAAATTTTATACTCATTCATTTTCTAAAGACGATCATTTCAGGCTATGCCAAATATTAAACAGACATAAGGAGAGGATAAAATTTCTTATAACTTACGATAATAGCGAAGAAATTAGAAAACTATATGAATGGGCATTAGAAATACACGACAAAGAATGGAATTATACAATTAGTAGAACCGACGATCAAAAAAATGGAAAAAGTAAACAAGATAAGTTTAAAGGCGAACGATATAAGGGGAAAGAAATTTTTATATTAAATTACTTTTCTCTTGACTCTACTTCTCAAAATTATGAACAGTTAATTTTAAAAGTTTGAATTATTTGTATAAAATAATTAATGTAAATTAGGTGATAGTCTAAACTTTTGGAAGTAATTCGTCGAAGAAAGCTTCGCATTTTTCTATTTCTATCCATTTATTTTTTGGATATGGAATTACTGTTGATTCTAAATTTTGAACATTGCCAAAATTAATAACTGGATAGTTAGGTATAAAACCACAATTAGACTTGTTTAGGCACTTTTTTCTTCCACAAATAATGCCTGTTTCGTGTGATACAACTATATCAAAAGAACTAGCAAGATAAACTTTGTTATAAACAAATTCTTGTATAAATGCTTCGGTAAGATTAGGAGGATTTAGCTTTTTTATAAATTCCATACCTTCCTGGGTAGGATTAAATCTATATGATATATTTGCCTCTTCATCTTCACCTGTTTCATAAAAAGCATTGCCAATAGAAGTAGCAACAACATGAAAACTAGATGTACGATATTGGTCACTATGTGTAATAAAAGCATCAATAGGAACGTTGAATTTGTTTGCTGCTGCTAAGGCTTTGTCATTACTCTTAGTAGTTCGTGAACGCATACATTTAACAGGTATCAAATAATCCCCTTTCTGACCAAGACCGCTTTTATTCTGTTTGAGTACTTTGAAATCTCCTTTTTTCGCTAACTTGCACTCAATAGATATCGTTTTTCCTGTGTCTTTATGTTCCAATTTTATATCAATATCATGTGTTCCAGTTTGTGCATTCATCATAGGCTTTGTTACAATCCATTTTTCCCCAGGCAAAATTTGCTTTAATCTAGAGTATGTAGAAAACTCAAAAGCTTTGCCACGAATCATTGGAGAAACTTTTAAATCAGTTACAATTTTGTATAAATCGTTAATTGATATATTTAACGATTGACAATATTTGTGAATATCATTTATCCATTTCTCTTCTTGTTGTTCTTGAAGCACTTTTAAGTAATACCTTTTAATAATTCATCTACACTTATGACCAGGGCTTTAGCTATTTTTTCAATATTGATAAGAGTGATGTTTTTCTCGCCTCTTTCAATCATTCCTATGTATGTCCGATGAAGTTCTGCTTTTTCGGCTAATTCCTCTTGGGATAGTCCTCTCTGTAATCTTTCATCTCTGACTCGTTTTCCGAATTTATCAAGTATCTCAGCTCTCATAGAATTTTGCTAAGACAACTAAAAATAGTACTAAACTGATGCATACTAAATTTCTACATACTATAGTTAGCATTTATGTATTTGTACTTAATCATCTTGAATACATATAATCTATCTACTTGAGCAAAACCCTCTATAAAAGTATGTACAGTAGTAATGAATTGTAAAATTTGCTATAAAAGTAGCGAATATATAGTAGTATCACTCACCGCTCATTACATAAAATTTAACTGTATGACCTGGTTTTCCTTGTCCGTGAAACGGTGGGGTCGGATTACACAATTCTTATCTTTGTTCTGTCTATGTTTATTTTTAGTTGTTAGTTGCGCTCCTCATCCACAGGTAACTACGCCACCATCGGGTTCTGTGAATAGCCCTACAGGTGATGATCGTATTACTATAGGTACAACAGCAAAGCCGAGAACCCTTGATCCGGCTGATGCTTATGAGTTAGCATCCTTAGGTTTGGTGTTTAATATGAGCGATCGCCTCTACACCTACGAACCAGGAAGCACTGAAATTAAGCCCCAGCTAGCTACAGCATTACCTAAAGTCACTCAAGATGGCTTAACTTATACCATCCCCTTACGTCAGGGAGTGGTTTTTCACGATGATACTCCCTTCAATGCCCAAGCAATGGCGTTTACCATCAACCGCTTTATTCAAAATAAAGGAAAACCTTCATTTTTACTAGGTGATATAGTAGATTCGGTAAAAACGACAAGTGAGTATGAGTTAACCATTAAGCTGAAAAAGCCCTTCGCAGCGTTTCCTTCACTGCTGGCGTTTCCTGGGGTGTGTGCAGTTTCGCCAAAAGCTTACGAACTTGGTGCTGGTAAATTCAAGCCGAATATTTTTGTGGGAACTGGCCCTTACAAATTAGGACAGTATGGTACTGATTCAATCAGATTTGATACGTTTGATAAATATTGGGGAGAAAAACCAGCTAACAAGGGTGTTAACCTCCAAATTCAAACTAGTCCGGTTAATTTGTTTAATGCTTTCCGTACAGGCGCAATCGATGTAGCTTATCTGTCGCTACAGCCAGATCAAAATCGGAGCTTGGAAGAAGGTGGTAAAAAAGGGGATTGGCAAGCGATCGCAGCTGAGGGTAGTGTAGTAAGTTATCTGGTATTAAACCGGAATCAAAAACCTTTAGATAAATTAGAGGTAAGACAAGCGATCGCGTCAATAATTGACCGTCCACTCTTAAATGAGCGGGCGTTACTTGGTCAAGCAGATCCGCTTTATAGCATGATTCCAACAACGTTGAAAGTTTCTGTGCCATTATTTAAAGAAAAATATGGTGATGCTAACTTTGATCAAGCTAAAAAATTGTTAACTACTGCTGGTTTTTCTAAAGAGAATCCGGCAAAAGTACAAATTTGGTATCCTTCTAGTTCACCTACTCGTAGTTTGGCAGCACAGACGCTCAAATCTCTTGTGGATGCCAAAATGGATGGAATACTGCAATTTGAAGTCACCCCCGCCGAAGGCCCAGCCTTCTTTAAAGACATTTCTAAAGGTTTATATCCAGGAGCCTTACTTGATTGGTATCCAGACTTTTTAGACCCAGATAATTACGTCCAGCCATTTTTGTCTTGTGATAAAGGTTCAGTTGCTAAAGGATGCGAAGATGGAGGCAGTCAAACTCAGGGTTCGTTTTACTATAGCGAAGCCATCAATAAACTGATTGATCAGCAACGCAAAGAACTAAATCCCGAAGCGCGTCAGAAAATTTTTACAGAAATTCAAACGCAAGTAGCTACTGATGTACCTTATGTTCCTTTATGGCAAAGCAAAGACTATGTATTTGCCCGAAATGGTGTGAACAGCGTACAACTTAATCCCACCCAAATTCTGGTTTACCAGACAATTAAAAAGTAGTCAGTAGTTAGGAGTTAGGAGTTAAGAGTTAGGAATTTTTAATTAGATTTATTGCAAAAGTTACAAAATTATGAGCAGAATAAAGATGTTCAACTTCACTCAATATAGTAATTAAAAAATTTTTGCAAGCTAGCTGTCTATCTTAATTCATAATTCCTAACTGCAAATTATCGACTTTTGACTCTTAACTCCTAACTTTTAACTCTTAACTCCTACATAAATATGTCTCGCTCTAAAGCTTTACAATATTACATTGTTTCTCGATTGCTTCTCGCGCCACTTCAGCTATTAACCATCATTACTATTGTATTTCTCTTACTAAGAGCAACACCAGGAGATCCTGCTGATGCAATTCTCGGTGGACGTGCGCCAGAAGCTGCTAAAGAAGAATTGCGAAAACAACTAGGTTTAAACCTTCCCTTGTGGCTACAATACCTAAATTATTTGGGAAGCATACTGCGCTTTGATTTGGGAAGTTCTTTGTTGAGTCGGGGAGAGAATGTTTGGGACATCATTGGACAATATTTCCCAGCGACGGTGGAGTTAGCAGTATTTAGTATGGCGGTTGCACTCATCATCGGAATTGCGGTTGGGACTCTTTCCGCTTCTCGTCCTGGGACATATTTCGATGTCGGTGGGCGCTTGTTTGGGATCATCACCTACGCACTCCCCATGTTTTGGGCGGGAATGCTTTTGCAGTTAATTTTCTCAGTCCAACTGGGTTGGTTTCCAAATTCCAACCGCTTTCCGCCTAATCTTCCGGCTCCCACTCCTGTGACTGGATTGTATACAATTGATAGCCTACTCGGTGGAAATTTCACCCAGTTTTTCACATCTTTGCATCATCTTGCCCTACCGAGTCTCACTTTGGGAATTTTGCTCAGTGGGATTTTTGAGCGAATTGTACGAGTGAATTTAAAGCAAACCTTGAAAGCAGATTATGTAGAAGCTGCTAGAGCCAGAGGTATTGGTGAAAATAAGATTTTAGCCTCCCACGCTTTAAAAAATGCGCTAATTCCAGTGATTACAGTCTTGGGATTAACCTTTGCATCTCTGTTGGGTGGGGCGATTTTGACAGAGGTAACATTTTCTTGGCCTGGGTTAGCTAATCGATTGTATCAAGCGATCGCCGATCGCGATTATCCCACAGTCCAGGGAGTGCTAGTATTTTTTGGTGCGATCGTTGTCAGCGCCAGCATTTTGATTGATATTTTAAATGCTTATGTAGATCCGCGAATTCGGTATTAAGCTGTTTGACATTTTGTTAATTTTCTTGAGAAATACCACTGGCTAAAATCCCCAGAATTTTATTCACATCTTTGAGATAATATTCGCTTAAATCAATGCTCAATATTTGTTGTTCTAGTTTGAGGAATTGCCAAATACTGCCAGTTGTGACTGCTCCGTAAATTGTTTTAATCTCAGTTGCAGCTTGCTGATTAAAGATTTGGGCTGCTACCATTTCGGCTGCACACTGACCCAAACCGCCATTAATATTTTCTTTTTTAGCTTCTACAACTGTAATTACTGGTGCTGTCAAAATCAGAATTTCTGGAGATTTGGTAATAATAAAATCGCAAGTGCCATTTAATCCTTTGGTATTATCTACAGTAAAATCTACTCCAGAGAATAAACTAACTTGTTCGCGTAATTGTCGGCGTAAATCAACTAAAATTGGCGCAATAATTAACTCAGAACGAGCTTTTTCACTATTACTACCTAAAGCAATATCCAGATTATAATTGAGTGTTTCTACAAGTAAATTACTCGCTGCTAATTCAGGAACAGCAGCAAAAATATCGCGTTTTTCTAACATGTTTAGACTAAACTCTTGTTTTGCTTTAGCTAAACTAAACTCGCTGTAAGCCATAAAACTATTACTCACTTTCGCTTTTAAACAGAAGACTGAAATTACTGTCCAACATCCAAGTTAAAGTAGAAACTACTGTCAACAATTCTGTAGCTACCAACATACTTGATAATGGGTATGCTGACTTGGTGCTGTCCTGGTTCAATCTTCCAAGTTTTTTGGAAGTTACCAATATTATGACAAGCAGCATAAATCGGAAAGTTACTAGGAGTGAAAAGTCCATTTTTATAACTCTCAACTCCATGTTTAAATAAATATCCTCTGACTTCTATTTTATTGAGTAGAGTTTGAGATGGTATGCAATAATAGACCTTTGATAATCTTAGAGTATCTCCAGATTTGAGAAATAGGCGATCGCGTGACCCAGTTTTCATAGTAGAAGACGTGGAAGCAGTTATCAATAACCCTGAGTTTTTCAAACGGGGACGCTATTACCTTGATGGCGTTTGGGGTCAGGCGGCGCGGGGTGCTGAGGGTCAACAAGCAATTGTATAAGTACTTGCACCTTACCCAGAAGGGCTAAGTCTGAATGCCTTAGCTCAGTCTACAGGTATGAACGATGCCGATTTACAGGAAGCGCTGAATACTCTGAAGCGTCATGATGTAGTTGAGGAAACTCAGGGAAACTGGCGGATTATGGTTGAACTTTTTCGCCGTTGGGTTTTGCAGCAGTAGAGTAGAGCAATGCTTACGGCTGGCTACGTCTATGCATTTGGCATTTGTTATTTCGGAGTTTGCATTTGTTATTTCGGAGTTTGCATTTGTTA
>NZ_CAXTNP010000123.1:0-1936 GCF_964245575.1 uncultured Nostoc sp.
GACTAATGCCCAATCCCCAATTCCCAATCCCCAATTACATATAACCTAATTAGGAGAAAATTATGTCATCTAAAGTAACAGTCAAAAATGTAAATATAGGCATTGACGAGGCGAGTAGGGCTAAAATTGCCGAGGGTTTATCTCGCCTGTTGGCTGACACTTATACACTTTATCTGAAAACTCATAACTTCCATTGGAATGTAACGGGGCCGATGTTTCAAACATTGCATTTGATGTTTGAAACACAGTATACAGAATTAGCTTTAGCAGTTGATTTAATTGCTGAGAGGATTAGAGCGCTTGGCTATCCTGCGCCAGGAACCTACAGCGAATATGCCAAACTGAGTTCGATTCCAGAAACTCCCGGCGTTCCGAAAGCTGGGGAAATGATCGGTTTACTAGTGGAAGGACAAGAAGCTGTAGTCAGAACTGCACGCTCTATTTTCCCCGTGGTAGAGGAAGTTAACGACGAACCTACCGCCGATTTATTAACTCAACGGATGCAAGTACACGAAAAGACAGCTTGGATGTTGAGAAGTTTACTGGAAGAATAGGGACTAGGGACTGGGGACTAGGGACTAGGGACTAGGAACTAATAAAGACTTAATTTTTTTTGCCAATACCCAATACCCAATCCCCAATCCCCAATACCCAATCCCCAATACCTAGTCCCCAATCCCCAATACCCAATGCCCAATACCCAATACCCAATGCCCAATACCCAAAAGTTGCAAAATTTAATGCAACAGGCGGGGATTCCTAGTTTCAAAGCGCTCAGTCGCGCTGCTGGTGTCTCAGAGCGTCAACTTTTGCGGTTACGCCAAGGAAAGCTTGAGCAGATGCGGGTAGATGTACTGCTCAAGCTGTCGCCAGTGCTACAAATTTCATTGAATGAATTAATTGCAACTTTTTCAACTGTAGAGTTGTTACCAGAGAAAGCAGCGCCTACTCAGGAATTATTAGAAGAAATTGCAGATTTAAGAAAAGAGTACCAGCGATCGCAACTTCAATTAGAACAGCAGCGAGAGATATTACTACAAGAACTCCAGCAGTCGAGTTTGCAACTGCTGGAGTCTTTATTATTGCAATGGCCAACAGCAGCACAGAAAGCGCAGGAAAATCCCCAGCTAGCAGCAGTCAAAATAGTACCGTTGGTGCAAAAACCTCTAGAAAAGCTTTTACAGGCGTGGGGAGTGGAAGCGATCGCACCCGTGGGAGCAGAATTACCTTATGATCCCCAGCTGCACCAATTGATGGAGGGAGTTGCACAACCTGGAGAAATAGTCAAGGTGCGCTACACTGGCTACCTTCAAGGTGAGAAGCTGCTTTATCGAGCTAAAGTAAGTCCTCTTAGAGTGAGCTAGAAGGCAAATTTTGCCCTCCTCTAACGCCCCGTCAGGCTTTTTACTTGTTCGCGTAATTCCCCGTTGCCTAATACCAATTCACGAAAATCCTGATACATATAAATTTATCGTAAGGGCATGGCAATGCCATGCCCTACTGGCGTATTTGTATCATTATTAAAGTGAAATGGTATAAGGTTAAGGAATCGCCTCCCTGCCTGGGCTACAAAACCGCTTATTTGAACCGTATTGCTGCAAAAACCAAATTTTTTTGCTAGAGTTTCTTAATCTAGACAGGAATTATTGCAATTATGTAAGTAATCGGACATAAATAAACTTAAATGCTAATTACTATCATAAAAAGCTGCACATTAATGCCCTCAGGCTGGAAGTCTGGGATTACATAAACAAAGCCTGCCTTTGTAGGCTATTTTGATAATGTTTATTGAACAAATTTCAGTTTTGCAAAAATATTTGGCAGATTATCTGAAAAGCTGGAACTTTTACTTTTAGTTCAATATTAAACTCCAAAGATAAGATTAATCTCCGTTATTTAACTTAGTCATTTGCTAGTACTCAGGCAATATTTACTT
>NZ_CAXTNP010000123.1:1946-22870 GCF_964245575.1 uncultured Nostoc sp.
ATATTTATAG
The DNA here is from genome assembly GCF_964245575.1 of uncultured Nostoc sp. GTDB lineage: Bacteria > Cyanobacteriota > Cyanobacteriia > Cyanobacteriales > Nostocaceae > Nostoc. Next base: position 1,957 of record NZ_CAXTNP010000123.1, read on the forward strand.
TTTTTCTTTAATTATTTTGGGATTACTTATCAAAAAACATTCAGCAGCAAACTATGATTTTTTTTGAAGCATTTTTAAATTATATATGATGGGTATATAATAGCAAAATCAGAGCATCATTTACAAAAATCAGCATAACATAATTATGATAGAACAAGTGCAAATTATTAAGCTCACCGGGAATTTAAACGCCACAACTTCACAAGACTTTCGACAAAATATTACTGAAAGTTTAAAAGTGGGTACAAAAATTGTGTTAGTTGATTTCCAAGATGTAACATTTATGGATAGTTCAGGTTTGGGGGCTTTAGTATTAGCTTTTAAAACCTTGCGGGCAGCAGATATTAAGCTTGTTCTATGCTCAATTAATGAGCAAGTCAGGATATTATTTGAACTGACTAATATGGATAAAGTATTTGAAATATTTCCTAGCCAAGACGCATTTAATCAGGTTTTAGTCTCAAAGACTTAATGAATCAAACTTAATTTGCAAGATAGATAAATCATCATCAAAAGCATCTTTGGAGTTCAGAGCGATTAAATAACTCAGTACGCGATCGAGTTGGCAATCAACCGGATTTTGTAAGCTAACTAGTAGCTGAATAAAAGCATCTAAACTCCAAAGTGTACCATCTGATTTAGTGATTTCATAAGCACCATCACTAAAAATGTAAAGAGTACTGAATTTTTCAATATTGCAAAATTCATCAACATATTTTGCTTCTGGAAACATCCCAACTGGCATACCAGGGGTTTTCAAGAGTTGAACTTCAGACTTTCTTGGAGATGTGCCAGTTACTAAAACTGCTGGTGGATGACCTGCACTAGCATAAATTAACTGGCCGTTGGTTCGGTTGTAAACTCCGTACCAAATCGTAAAGTATTTGTCATTTTGATAATTCATCTGAAAGGTATCATTCAAAGCCTTCAACACATCACTAGGTTGATAATAATTTAGGCTTTTGAGCGCACGGGAACGCAGCAGATTCAGCACTGAAACAGAGGGAAGAGTAGCTTTGAGTCCATGTCCGGCAGTATCAAGTAAGTAAATTGCCAGACAATCATCATCGAGCCAATAGTAATCGAAACAGTCACCGCCGAGTTGCCGCGAGGGAATGAATCGGAAATTTATATTGAAGGGTTCAGTCATGGAAAAAGGCAGTAGCGATCGCACATATTCTGCGGCTTCTGACATTTCTGATTCTAAAAGCAACTTTTGAGCCTGCAAATCTCTACTCAACTGATGAAGACGTAATCCCGCTCTTACCCGTGCTTGTAATTCATTATGCTCGATAGGTTTAGAAATAAAATCATCAGCACCAGCATCTAGACCTTTGACGCAATCGGCAACCGAATCTAAGGATGTTAATAAAATAAAGAATGTGGTGGAAAATTTGGGATCTTTCTTAATGTGGTGGCAGACTTCCAGACCAGTTAACCCCGGCATGATCCAATCACAAATAATTAGTGCTGGACGGTAAGCTAGTGCCTTTTCTATCCCTTCCTCACCGCTACTGGCAGTCACTACCTCATAACCCTGTTTTTCCAACATCCTTTTCAGAAGTATTTTTATTGAATAATCATCATCAATTACTAATATTTGAAACATAGACAATTCTAATAAACACTAATTAATAAATTGCTGTAAAAATAGAAAATAAAAATAGTTTACGGGCTAAGGATTTAGTAGTATATGTATATTTATACTACTAACTCATTTTTATTTTTCCGTCGAATTCATGACTATTAAAAAGTCATAAAACATTATGGGGGTGCAAGAGGGTTCACCCATAAGAGGATAGTATTTTTTAGTTGGTTCAAGTCGCGGTATGCTTCTTGTTTGAACCATTGCCCTAAGGCATCAAAGGGGGTGAAAGATGTTCCAGTTTGCCATTTAATGTCTTGACCTAGTGGTGTTGTGTGAGTTCCTGGTAACGTTTGTGTTGTCACCATTTGATCAAAGCGTTCTTGTAAGATTTTGGTTAAAGCTGCGGATTGGTCAATGGTGTCATTGCTAAATTTTATTAATAAATTGCGCCTGATGTCGTAACGCTCTTGGACAAGCTGGTTGGTTTCTAATGGCGAGGGGGTAAACTCAATCGCAAAAGTAGAATTGAATTGTTCTACTAAGGGGATAGCTTCTTTAGCGGCATAGTTGTTGAAGGATATTAAAATATTGCCTGCGCGTTCTACTTTAAAGAGGCTACCAATCAGCAAGTGAAGTTTACAGCCCATACTGTGCCCAATGCCGTAGATTGGGTAGTAAAGCTTGCGTAATGCCCCAGAATCTTGTAGACGTTCGAGGGTGCGGTCAAAGTTTAGCAGCACAGATTTTGCGATCGCAGTATGATCCAAGGTGTTGACGAAAGGCGTAGCAATTACAACATAACCCTTACTTGCCAATTGTTCCAGTAACCAGCGATAAGTGATGTGCGGTGCAGTTGCGACAAATGCACCTCCTAAAAAATGGATGATACCTATGGGATTTCGGGGAATGATTACCCAGTTGCCTCTGACTTCTTTCCAGTCCATGCCGATAAGCGATCGCTTTCTTATATCTTCTTTATGTTAGATCGGCGATCGCAACCGTGGGAAGGATTATGGAAAAAGCCATTGAGGATATCTGGCGAGTAGGTTGGAAGTCAACCCACCCAGCAGCGTCTATGGAGTTATCGGAACCATCTACGCTTTTTCCAACTCTTACTGAGTACTGAGTGAATTCAGGAGTGCTTTCTAAATCTCTATTACAAAACTTAATTACCTTAGTGCAGCGTATCCTAGAAAGCATCATTACGAATTACGTTAGCGACGCGCTTTCTCGTGTCTGCGAGCGTCATTACGAATTACCTTAACGCTGAGTCTGTAATCTTTTCATTTCGTGTTGTACATCTAATGCAATCTGTAATGCTTCATTGAGTAACCTTCCATGCTCAGTAGCCTGTTCATTTACTTGCATGGCTGTTAAAGTTGCTAAATTGTTAACGAACAGCTCTGTATTACTAAGGATAAAGCTCTTATTTTCTCTCAAAATTCTTTCTGTCTTCAAAGCGCGAACTAAATCTGATTTTGTGAGTTTTAGTGCTTCGATAACACTTGCTCTTTGCTTTATAAGCACTTCTGGATTACCAGCTTCTTCTATTTTATCGTTGATATCTATTGCTCTAATAACAGTATTATATCTTTCAACATCGGTTAACAGGATTTGCAGAGAGTTTGTCATATTAAGCTTGACAATTTTACTTCTACTTTTCCATATTAAATATAAGACAGTTTGTGTTAAACCGCCAATCCATAAGACTAAGAACATTAATAATAGCCAGGATGGAATTGTTATCCATGTTACAAATATTTTTATAAATATATCAAAAAAAAGATAGCCAAAAACAAATGTAGCAAACCCAATAAAAATTACAGTTGCTCCTTCCGAGCTTTGAATTTTCTGAATATATAATTTTGCTAATTTTTTTAGAGGATTTGTAATAATTATAATTTGATCATTGACAGGTAAATTAGTCAGCTTTTGCAGTTCATCCTGACTAATTTCCAAGCCCTGTAAATCATCCCGCACAGCTTTTAAATCCTTGCCAGAATAGTTATTTAATCTAATATAGCAATCAAATTTCTGGAATGCTGGCATTTTGTCTAAACTTTTTCAGGCAAGTTAATACTTATAGGCAATATCAAGAAGTTTTGTACAATATGATACTCTTTTGGCAAGATAACTATTTCTACTATAAGAGCAACAAGAACGAAAAAAATCAATTGCCTGTAAATGCAATGAAAATGTAACAGTTTATTGTCCTGGTAAACAGCCGTTTGCAACTACAATAAACAATAATACAAAAGTCCGCAAAAACTGAGATTTTGCAGCATTCTCGATTAGCATCATCGCCCACCCAGAAAGAAATTTCAGAGGCTCAGGTTAAGGCTAAAACTTTTGTCAAAGTCAATTTTTTTAACGTAGACGCAAAGCGTTGAGCCATTCCAGTGGACGGGTTACCCGGCATAAAGGAACTGGCGTTAGCGTAGCGGTAGCCATAGCGCAGCGTAAAGCCTTCTCTTTTCCCAATGTCCAAAAACAAGATCCCCCTAGTCGTGTTTTTCATCGAGCTAGGGGGATCACATATTTAGTAGTCTATAAGAGGTTCGGTATAGTTGCTTACGAATCGATTCTATAGCCTATATTTCAGTTTGAGTAGTCTTACCATTAGAATTTATAGTATTTTTACAGCTTCTTAATCAATGCTTCATCCCTGTTGTTCCTTAGGGAGGCGGTATATGTAAGTATGACAATACGCAATATGCGTCACTTGTCATTTTTGTGGATATCTGTAAAAAATATGAAACTCAAGATTGTCGCTACCGTTGCCTTGTTAGCTTGTTTTGGGTTTGCAGAGCAGGCCCTTGCATTAAATCAACTAGATTTGGATCAGTTGAAGGCAAGAAGTGCCTGTCCCCGGTGTAATTTGAGTGGTGCTGACCTAACTCAACTGAATCTAACTGGAGCAAATTTGCGAGGAGCTGACTTGAGTGGTGCTACATTATCTCAAGCTAATCTTACGAATGCCGATCTTACTGGTGCAAATTTAGAAGGTGCGGTTTTGAATTCGGTTAATCTCAGTGGTGCTTCTTTAACAGGTGCAAATTTGAAATCAGCATCTCTGGAAAATGCCGATCTGTCTTATGCCGGTTTCATCAGCGCCAATTTGGAAGCAGCAAACTTAAAAGATGCCAAATTGCAGTTTACCAATTTTCGGGGGGCTAACTTCCGACTAACAACTATGGCTAATGGTGTCGTCACCTCCGACAAACCTTATGGCTGGTCGTTAGAGCGTCAAAATCCCAGAGAATGTAACGAGTTTAAACCCGAAAATACTCGAGGCACAACCTGCTACTCAAAATAAATTGGGGCATTAGGCACTTGTACTGAGTTTACGGTGAGCGCAGTCGAACTGCGACTTGTGCCGACTTGTGCCGAGCGAAGCCGAGGTAGCGACTTGTACTGAGCATCTCGACTTCGCTCGATGGAACCGTAGTCGAAGTAAGCCGAGGTAAGTCGAAGTATTGGGCATTGGACACTTGTACTGAGCTTTGCCGTAAAGCCTGCGGCATAGCTACGCTTAGGGCGCAGCCTAAGAAGAGAAGTATGGGGCATTGGTTATTAATTCTTCCTCTGCCTCCTCTGCTTGTTCTCAACCATCCTTGTATACCAAAAGCATTTTGTTTGTTAACATTTCTTTATCATGGGAAAAAAGCCTGTAGATTAATTAAATCGATGCTTACCCGTATTAAAGACTTAGCAGCAAAACTAGCGCCCCGCTTAATTGAAATTCGCCGCCACATCCACTCTCACCCAGAACTCAGCGGTCAGGAGTACCAAACAGCAGCTTTCGTGGCTGGTGTTTTGTCTTCCAGTGGTCTGCACGTACAAGAGGGAGTTGGGAAAACGGGCGTCATTGGAGAACTGCGAGGCACTAGCCAAAATGACCGTTTATTGGCAATTCGCACAGATATGGATGCCTTGCCAATTCAAGAAGGCACCAATTTGGAATATGCTTCTCGTGCAGAGGGTATTATGCACGCTTGTGGTCACGATGTCCACACCACTGTAGGGTTAGGAACAGCGATGGTGCTGTCCCAAATGACAGAAGAGTTGGGTGGGAAAGTGCGGTTTTTATTTCAGCCAGCCGAGGAAATTGCTCAAGGGGCAAGCTGGATGGTGAAAGATGGGGCGATGGAAAACGTCTCGGCTTTATTAGGGGTTCATGTTTTCCCTTCTATCCCCGCAGGATCTATTGGTGTGCGTTACGGGGCATTGACAGCCGCGGCTGATGATTTAGAGATTCTGATTATGGGAGAATCTGGGCACGGGGCGCGTCCCCATGAGGCGATTGATGCGATTTGGATTGCTTGCCAAGTCATTACTGCATTGCAACAAGCCATCAGCCGGACACAAAATCCTTTGCGTCCTGTAGTCTTGAGCATAGGGAAATTTAATGGTGGCAGAGCGCCGAATGTAATTGCGGATAAAGTGCAGTTATTGGGAACTGTGCGATCGCTCCATCCCGAAACCCGTGCCCATCTCCCGAATTGGATTGAAAACATTGTATCTAATGTTTGCCATACCTATGGGGCAAAGTATCAAGTCAATTATCGCCAGGGTGTACCCAGCGTCCAAAATGATTACACCTTGACGCAATTGTTGCAATCAGCCGCAGAAGAAGCTTGGAGTAGCGATCGCGTTCAAGTCTTACCCGAATCCTCCCTTGGATCTGAAGATTTTTCTATTTATTTGGAACACGTCCCTGGTTCTATGTTTCGCTTGGGTGTAGGCTACAAAGACAGAATCATTAACCACCCATTACACCATCCCCAATTTGAAGTCGATGAATCTGCCATTATCACCGGTGTTGTAACTATGGCATACACTGCTTATAAATACTGTCAGCAAAATTTGTAAACAAAAACTCCCAGCGCTTATTTATGTGCTGGGAGTTTTTGTTTAACTAACCTTTTTTAGCGGATATAGAAAGTCCGAAAATCCTACACGTTAGATTCGGTAACTACGCCCAATTTCTCTTGAATTCGCGTCTTAGCGGCTTTGAATTCAGTAGCAAGTTGTTCACTTTGCTCAGTACTCAAATTGTTGCGAATGGCAGCAAACATTGTGCTTTCTTCTTGACGAATATGGTCGCCAACAGCTTTCATAAGCTGTGTAACTTGATCTTTGAATTCAGATGAAGAAGGGCTGATAGCCTTAATTTGATCTAATACCCGCTTCATTTCAGCTTGCTCGTCAAACAGTTCTTGGGTGTTATCTTGACCATAGAAAGGACGTACTTTTGGATATACTACTTCCTCTTCAGCTTCAGCGTGAGCAGTTAGATCCTTATAAATTTGACCGAAGTACTCTTGGATCTTCTGTGGATTGTCGCTTTGCAGGAGTTCGGTAAATAGGGTATTTACCTTGCTGTGATCAAGGCGGATCACATCCTGGATATTCAGATCCTTTTTATCGCTGTTTTGGGTAACAGCACTACCTACTACACCACTGACTGCGGCCATAGCGTCTTGAACACGTGCCCAAATTCCTTGATCTGCATCTTGTCCAGTAAGTTCACGGACACCCAGAATCTCCAGAATGCCTTTGAGTTGCTCTTGGTGAGCGCGGTTCTCAAAGTTAATGGTATTCAAAGGCGCGATCGCTAGCAAAATGTCAGCACCAACTTTTTGAGCAGCCTTGTGAACTATCAAGCCACTCATTACTAATTGATGTTTCAGCAATTCATGCTGAGATACTTTTTCATACAGGCTCAACTCAGAACCTTTGAACAATTCCTGAGCTTTTTCAATGAATTGTGTAACAGTTTTTTTAGGTTCAGCCTGAATGCCATACTGACCAATTACGGTTTCTAAAACACCAAGGTTTTTTTGATCATCATTTATGAAATTCCGGATGCGATCAGCAATTTCTGCATCAAGTCCTTCTTTCAAAAGTGATTGCTCATTTTCAATGACCAACTGTTGGAGTGCTTTAAGACTTGCCAATTTTACAGCAATAGCATTACGCTTCGTATCATCTAAAGTAGCTACCATCCGTGTTCTCCTCGGCAAAGTGTTCGTAATTCTTACTTGATATAACCTTGACACAGAGATTAGGGAGATTCCATCTTTCTTTTGAGCGATCGCTCTCACAACTCAGGGTAGATAAACATAAATTTTCGTGACAATTTATGTTCTTATACTTTTAGATAGATAATATTTAAATCTGCATTCTATCCCCAGGCGGATAAAATATTAATAATCTAAGATTTCTTTAAGAACGCTCTTTAAATCCACATCTGTAGGGCGTTTTTCAAATTGCTCGTGGCTATAAATCCACACAAGCTTGATTACACAATCAATTGTATTGACTTGACTAAATACATTCATCTAATTTGTCCCGAAGCGCCTTTGGATACCTTCAACTCTAGCTTGTGAAATGACCATCCTTGAGGTAATTCAATTTTTCTAGGTAAAGGTTCGTTACGAGAATTAATGGGATTTTGATCTTCAATTAAATCTTCCAAAACTTCTACGATACACTCAACAAAATCCGACCTATAGGCTTTTGCGAGTTTTTTGAAAGAACGCTTGAAATTATCGGATTTTTCAATCGAGAAGGGAGTTGAGCCAGTCACGCACTTCTCCTTTACGAATACGAGTTGATGATTCCGAAGTACAAGCGTCCTTTAAAATTTCCTGCATTACGAATTGATAGGCCGGATGGTTATGCTCTATTTAGTCTAGTTTCTGGTGTCCCAATGCTTTCAAGTCTTCAAGAAGAATTGCCTTAGTTGAGCTAGCTTTAGCTAGTAAACCTTTACGCACCTTTTTCCAAGGAAACTCCAAGTGGGTCATACCACTAAGTTGATAAGCATGGTAGCCACCAAAATATTCCCATACTTCTTCTAGAAGTTGTCTCTTATCCTCAGGTATCTCTAACAGGAATTCTTGACTAGGAATAGGTAATTGTTTAGCTTCAAATTCACTATAAAACCTGTAAGCCGGAGGACAAATAGGGCCATAGCGCCATGCTTGTATTTCTTCTTCAAACAATGGCTCATCATACATCGCCAAATGTAAACTTTGCGCGTAGTACAGAAGCTTTTGAACCTTCATGTTCGTCATTTCTGCTTCTATACTGTCTTCATAAGCTCTGACGATGAAGTAGCGAGCCACATTTAGACAATCAATCATAATCAGACTCACAAATTAAGACTGGTTAACTATCTTAGCTATTTTTAAGGGTCACTTACACTTCCTACTTTAGTACAATTTTACTATTGGGAATCAATTTACTACTACAGGACGGCGTAAATCCAGCTATCATCTCAATTAACTAGACCAGTTGCTCACAGCAACTAGTTAAAGGTAGGCAAACTTCGGCATCAAGTCTCAATATTTCCGAACCCCTTTTAGGGTGACGTTTACTCAGGCGATCGCAATGCAGCCTTGACAAACCTCACCGCAATTGTGACGATTACGCTAGAATTGTTAAAGGTTCTTTACAGAATATGCCGATCATCCCCAATTCTGTTAAAACAGCCTAGCATTCAAATGTAAATCTTATAACCCCCTCTAGAGTTCACCAAAAGCTTCTATGACGCTCCCAATTCGCAACGTCGCCATTATCGCCCACGTTGACCACGGCAAAACCACCCTGGTTGACGCACTCCTCAAACAATCCGGCATTTTCCGCGAAGGCGAAGACGTTCCGGATTGCGTTATGGACTCCAACGCCCTAGAACGGGAACGGGGTATTACTATCCTGTCCAAAAATACAGCAGTTCGCTACAAAGAAACACTAATTAATATTGTTGATACTCCTGGACACGCTGACTTTGGTGGCGAAGTCGAACGAGTACTGGGCATGGTTGACGGATGTCTTCTGATTGTCGATGCCAACGAAGGCCCCATGCCCCAAACACGCTTTGTACTCAAAAAAGCTTTAGAAAAGGGTCTGCGCCCCATCGTTGTGATCAACAAAATCGACCGTGGTCAAGCTGACCCCCACGTTGCTGTCGATAAAGTATTGGATCTGTTCTTGGAATTAGGGGCAGATGAAGACCAGTGTGATTTTACCTATCTGTTTGCCTCCGGTATGGCAGGTTTTGCCAAAGAAAGTTTGGAAGCAGAATCGGTAGATATGCAACCTCTTTTTAACGCAATTCTGCAACACGTTCCATCACCAGTGGGCGACAGCAATAAGCCTCTGCAATTGCAAGTCACAACTCTAGATTATTCTGAATATCTGGGACGGATTGTTATTGGCAGAATTCACAACGGTACTATCCGCTCAGGACAGCAAGCGGCTTTAGTTACAGAAGATGGTACTATTGTCAAGGGTAAAATTAGCAAGTTGATGGGCTTTGAAGGACTCAAGCGCGTAGACCTGGAAGAAGCAACCGCAGGTTATATTGTCGCGGTGGCTGGTTTCGCTGATGCTTATATTGGGGAAACGATTACTGACCCCAATGAACCGCAAGCTTTACCACTAATTAAAGTGGATGAACCAACCTTGCAAATGACCTTCTGTGTGAATGATTCGCCCTTTGCTGGTCAAGAAGGCAAGTTGGTGACTTCACGACAAGTGCGCGATCGCCTATTCCGCGAACTTGAAACCAACGTGGCTTTACGCGTTGAAGAAACGGATTCTCCGGATAAATTCCTGGTTTCCGGTCGGGGAGAACTCCACTTAGGTATCTTAATTGAAACCATGCGCCGGGAAGGATTCGAGTTTCAGGTATCTCAGCCACAGGTTATTTACCGTGAAGTCAACGGACACCCTTGTGAACCTTATGAACTCTTGGTGTTAGACATTCCTATTGATGGTGTGGGTAGCTGTATTGAACGCCTGGGACAACGCAAAGGCGAAATGCAAGATATGCAACCAGGTAGTGGCGATCGCACCCAACTAGAGTTTGTGATACCCGCTCGTGGATTGATTGGTTTCCGGGGTGAATTCATGCGGATGACTCGTGGCGAAGGCATCATGAACCACAGCTTCTTAGACTACCGTCAACTCAGTGGCGACATTGAAGCCCGTAATAAAGGCGTTTTAATCTCCTTTGAAGAAGGTGTTTCTACCTTCTACGCTATGAGAAACGCCGAAGATAGAGGAGCATTCTTTATTACTCCTGGCACAAGGGTTTACAGAGGCATGATTGTGGGAGAACACAATCGTCCCCAAGATTTGGAACTGAATATTTGTAAGACCAAGCAGTTAACCAATCACCGCGCTGCTGGTAGCGATGAATTAGTGCAACTGCAAGCACCAATAGACATGAGCTTAGAACGTGCTTTGGAATACATTGGGTCCGATGAATTGGTGGAAGTTACGCCCCAATCGATTCGTCTGCGGAAGATGTCGAAGAAGTTGGCGAAACGGTAAGTAAAGTTATCTAATTGATTTAAAAAGCCCGCATCAGCGGGCTTTTTGTTTTACTATCTATGGAATATAATCAAGTAGCTGTGAGCCTTTAATTAAGGTGTAGTTAGGAGTTTCTGAATGAGGTGCGATCACTTGAGTCAAGCCCTACTAAGGTGATTTCTGATGAAAAAAATACCTATGTTGACGAGTTTCGACTTCGCTCAACTCTCGATTACTCAGTTGGTTGAGCGAAGTCGAAACCAACGACTATGGTAATTTTATTACTAGAATTCACCTAAGTTATATTTTTTGGCTGTTCTGATTCACTAATGTATTCCACAACTTAGAAAATGAGTCAACACGGTCACGCGCAATAAGTTTTTTATGAGAAGTAATTACTTTATTTGCCAGACTACGTAGAAGATTTGGAGCTTTGAAAGTTCCTTTAAAGTCAAAGTTTTCCCCACCTGCTTCCTTAAATTCTGCATTGAGATCGATAACTATATCTCCCATAATGATATGGATACATTTAAGAAGATTTGCCTTCTCGCTAGGACTTTTGGAAAAATTTTCAGGCTTTTTGCAAAAAGCTTTTCCAACTTCATCTTCTGATAAAACCTCTGAAAGAAGGTAAAGAAGAAAAAACTTAGTTATTTGATAACCACCAAATAGTGGAGGTTCAATTTTTACCAAATCTTGTTCTATTGCTTTATATAAATCAAATAAAACTACAATTCTTCCTCCAGTTACTTCTGGTCGAGCAAAAATCTCATGGTGTAAATCATCAAAAATCTTACTATATCTTTGAACATCTGAAGGTCGCTTTAAGTCAAATGCAAGTAGAATCTGTCCAGCAAGTGTATTTTCTATAGCTATACGTTGACCAGGCGTATCTCCCAAAGTTTTATTAGAATTTTGAACTGTCTTGGATTGAAAAATATCTATAGATTCTTCATTGTCATTAATATAAATTCCATCAATACCCTTGTCTCCACGTCCGTCACAAACTATATTCTGAACTTCAATAACGTTTAATCTGTATATATTCACTAAGAACCAACTTAAAAACGCACTAGCTTCTTCACGTCCTGGAATCTTATAAGGCTGGATGATTTGGACAAGATTGGTGTAATCAAGATTAAGCATAGATTCTGGCAGAGAGGCTAAATTCCCCTATCATATACGATACAAGCTTGAAGGGCATTTGAAAGGTGAGCAGTAAAAGGCGATCGCCCATTAATTACCATAACGACACAAGCCAAGGGCGATCGCTAACCAGTAGGCATTCTTACAGAAAGCGATCGCCCTTGCCGTGCATTTAGTCAAATCCTTGAGTAAAAATGAAGAGGACTGAAAAAGGATTATTCCCATGACTATTCGTGAAACTGCGATCGCAAAATTGCAGCAACTTTCTGAACCACTTCTGCAAGAAGTGACCGATTTCATTGATTTTGTTATCTACAAACATCAAGTTAAAATTGCTGACAGTCAGCCTGATGAACCGCTTGTGGGAAAATGGTCACAATGGTTCGAGGCTGTGGATTCCCTAGAGGTATCTCCACCTGAACCAGTCAGCAACTATCAGCAACTCCTACTCAATAAATATCGGCAACAAGGGCTAGAGCTATGATCCTGTGCGATGCAGGAGTCTTATTGTGTTTAGTTGATTGCCTACGGCACGCTACGCGAACGCACTCAGCCTCAGTACAATGCTTATAAAATCGCAGTGATGCGTTTGCAAAGCCTCTGGTTCGAGTTGAAAAAGATGACCCAAGAGGAACAAAATATATAGTAGTAGGAACTGCATTAGATCAAGAAACGCCTGTTGGGATTGTTGGGCGTTTCGCAAGCAACGGACGCTATTTGATTATCACTGTTTATGAAGTCACTGAAGCCCAAGGCTAGCCTTATGTATGGATATAGATGCGAGTATTGCAAAGGAACTGTTCAACCTCGAATTGTCAAGCGCGAGGCATTCAAACATAGAGATGGATTTGTCATCCTCGAAGATGTGACGATTGGTGTTTGTGATACCTGTGGTAATCGCTACTATTGTGCCGATATTCTTCATGCGGTTCATGCTGTTGCAACTGGAGCGAAACTCCCTGAAAGAACCGAACAAATTCCGGTCACTCATCTAGAATCAGCATAATCAACGTCGCGTAACGTTAGATAGTCAAGTTATTGGTAGAAGCAGATCGCTAGTCAGTAAGCATTCTTACAGAAAGCGATCGCCAAACTATAGCAGAGATTTACAGTGCGATTCCTCCTTGGCATATTTTCACACAAAGCGATGTCTACGACGGGCTATTCGGCGTCGCAATGCAGCAAATCATCAAGGAGCGATTGAAAACAAATCAATTATTTTTAAAGCCTATGCATAGTCATGCTGGCAAAGAGTATGTCACAATTCAGGCAGGGATTGCTAGAGGTGAACGCGATGCCTCCACTACTTGACCGAACTACTGACCAACGCATTGTCCATTATGGGACGTGGGAACAGTTCAAGTTCATCCAAAAGGGTTTTGACGGTTCTCCTGGTGTGCGACTGTTTTACTATGACGATACAATCGAGATTCTCATGCCGGGACGCGAACATGAAATTTTTGCAAGTATCATCGGTTATTTAGTGACAACCTTTCTTGTCGAAAAAGGCATTTTCTTTCAGCCAACTCGATCAATGACGCAGGAAAAAGAAGGGGTTGTCTCAGTTCAAACAGACGAGTCTTACTGTATTGGCAGCGCTAAACCGATTCCAGATTTGTCCATCGAAGTCGTTTTTACCAGTGGTGGTATCAGCAAGTTAGAGCGCTATAAAGCTTTGGGAGTACTGGAAGTCTGGTTTTGGGAAGATGGGCTGTTAACAGTCTATCATCTGCATGACGGCAGCTATGAATGCGTTGAGCGCAGCCAACTACCCGGACTCAATGACCTGAATTTGGATTTACTGAGACGCTACATTTTGATGGCTGAGACTGATGCTGGAGAAGCTATTAGGGCATTTCGTCGAGATATTTAAGGTGTAGACGTAGCCTGTCGTAGACATCGCTAGTCAGCAGGGATTTTTACAGAAAGCGATCGCCAAACCATAGCATAGATTTACAGTGCGACGCCGAATAGCCCGTCTTAGACATCATCTCTCGGTACTGCTTTATTTCACAAAAATCAGATAAGACTGATATATTTAAGGTAAATAATTTTCATCTAATAATTGAACAAGAGTGTAAGGACACTTTTCTATAAAAATAGTTAAATCGGTTTTAATTTTCACAAAATCAACCGCACTTTGATAAAAGCCATTGCTGCATAAACAGATGCCAGTGAAAGGTCATACTTGCTAGCAATCTCTATCAAGGAATATCCTAGCTTTAAATGCATCATCGCCACTTCCTCTACAGCAATGCGGGTATCAGCAATCCGGGGCTTCCCACTTTGCACATCAGAAGAGATTTCAATATGCTCCCGACTGACTAACTGCATCAAAGAATCTTCCACCTTCATTCCATATTTTAATGATACATAGTGCGATCGCCCCCTGAATTTAGCACGCTTCAAATTGCTTGACGCTTCATAAATACTACTATTATGCTTTTTTTAGCGAACCCGTGAGACACTGTGAATTTAGGGAGGTGTTGGGTTAAAAAAGAAACATGAAAATCATCAAACCCATCACCAATTGGTTAGAAACCCGCGCCAGTGCCCCTGCATACGGCGGTTGGGTACTAGCAGCAACAGCTATTTGTTTTTTTGGCGCAGGTATCAATACGATGGCTGGTTGGCTGTACGCCATTAGCGGTATCAGTTTTGCCCTTTTGGGTGTAGCTGCCATCTTACCGCCGCGATCGCTCACAGGTCTATCCATCACCCGCCGTCCTATTCAAGCTGCGTCAGCAGGCGACGATCTGACTGTGGAATTAGAAATCCGCAATCACACACAGCAGCCTGTAAGCTTATTGCAAGTTGAGGATATATTACCCTTCGTCTTAGGGAAACCAATACAAAAGGCAATTGAGACAATTCCTAGCCAAGGTAGTTACCGTTGGGTATATTACCACCCTACCCAGCGCCGGGGCATTTATCGCTGGCATACAGTCGAACTGGGTTCTGGTGCGCCTTTGGGATTGTTTTGGTGTCGCCGTCAGCGTGATTGTGCTGCCACAGCGATCGTTTATCCCACAGTGTTACCCCTGGCTACCTGCCCCTTAGTGGATGAAATGGGGCAAGAAGAGAGTAAAAGGGGCGATCCTCGTGGTAGACCCTTGCAGACAGCAACAACGGGGCTGGTGCGATCGCTCCGTCCCTACCGTATCGGAGATCCCACCCGTCTGATTCACTGGCGGACTAGCGCCCGCTATGGAGAATTAAGGGTGCGGGAGTTAGAAATGGTCACAGGTGGACAAGAAATAGTTATTGCCCTCGATAGTGCTAGCAATTGGGAAGAAGAAAACTTTGAACAAGCAGTAATTGCCGTAGCTTCCCTGTACTTTTATGCACAGCAACAGCAATTACAGGTGCAACTATGGACAGCATCAACAGATTTAATTAAAGGTGAGCGTTTTGTCTTAGAAACCTTAGCAGCAACCACAGCCCTAGAAGATGCCAGTTCAGTAGTTCCTAAAAGCTACCCTTTGATTTGGCTGACTCAAAACTCCCTGAGCCTTGCTACTCTTCCTCAAGGCAGTCGCTGGGTTTTGTGGCCAAATATTTCCTCACCAGCAGAACAAGAGGTAATTAATTGGGAACACCCTGGTATAGTTTTGCAAAGCGATCGCGCACTGCAACCTCAACTGCAAAAAACATTAAATTCGTATTAATCAATACTTTCGGCAAAAAACGACGTCCTAGAAAGGCTATACGAACAAAACCTACCTCTAAAGATTTTAAAGCTTTTAGCCACAGAGGTGTAGCTTTTGTTTGTATAGCCGCTACTTCTAGTCCTTTGGGCAAAGTGCAAGGTTTGAGTTAACTTTGCTTTAGCTGTTTACGTCTTAATACTGAACCACCACTTAAAGCAGCTATTGATAGTAGCGCTGGTAGCAATGTAGGTTCGGGAACAGATGTAGCTTTTTCATTAAAGGTAAAGTTATCTAGCGCAAACTGTGTCCCGCTACCATGCGTCTTTACAAGATAATCTGGCTCAACTCCACCAAAGGACGTAAACTTTAATTCATCAACACCAAAATAATCAAAATTAACTAAAGTTGGCTGTGTCGTATCTACAACCACAGTTTTTGAATACAAGGTTGCACCGCTCTTTAAACCTTCTACAGTAACCGAAAGACCATTATTCCAAGTAGCTGATAGGTAAGCACTGTTGAAGTCAAAAACACTATCACTTACTAGGGCTGGGTTTCCAAATCCGTTGAAAGCCACATAGTCTCCTGAAACTCTACCATTGTCATCGCCTGTAAGTGTAACTAGAGGACTTGAGCCATTTACGTAGTTAAAATTATTCCAATTAAATCCACCGTAACCGTTAGGAATCTGATCCAAATATGAAATAGGCGCTATATCATCAAATGTTAAAACAGTTGCTTGTGCTACTGCTCCTATTCCCACAACAATGACTGTTGTTGTGATCGCAGCAGTCGATAACTTTTTTGCAACAGTTGAAATACTCATATAGTAGTTGTAACTCTCGATAAGTTTCTGCTTTTTTTGTTACATGTTTTAGAATATACATTAAATTAAAAAATAAGTGTTATTACTTACTAATTTCATCAAGTCTCATAAAGTTATAATAAAGAGAATTCAGCAAAATAAAATATATAAATCAGTCTGAGCAAAGGATCGCCCTTGGCATGTTTGTCTAGACGCATCACAGCGCCGTTTGTTGATGAGAATAAATCAACCTCTTGACTTTTAACAAATTCTGGGGGTTTAAGTTTTATAGCAACTAACTCTTCGGTAAGTATGTTAGGCGGGGTCTAAATCTCCGTTACAAAACTTAATTACGTTAGTGTCACGCAAAGCGAGTCCGCGTACCCCTACGGGGAAGCAAGCTAGCAAGAGCGTCTCCTAGAGAGCGTCGTTACGAATTACGAATTATTTGAAATTCTGCCTCAAAATGCAATTTGAATTTTGATTAGCCTAGAAGTTAAGCTTCTGTGATTTCCTAGATTTTGTCTGATCCCAGCACACAAGACATATCAGCCTTTGAGCAAAGATAAAACAACTTGAACGCGTAAGGTTGGGGAAATACACCCGTAATCCCCACATGAGGCTGAGGTACAATGCAAAGAAATATTTAAATTATGAGCGACATGATCACATCAGAAAATAACACAAAATCCAGCGATAAAAGCCTAGAGGCAATGCGGCATTTTTCTGAACAATACGCCAAGCGTACTGGAACATACTTCTGTTCTGAACCTTCTGTCACCGCAGTTGTGATTGAAGGACTAGCCAAACATAAAGACGATCTAGGTGCGCCTTTATGTCCCTGTCGCCATTACGAAGATAAAGAGGCTGAGGTTCACGCCACATATTGGAACTGTCCCTGTGTGCCAATGAGAGAACGCAAAGAGTGCCATTGCATGTTGTTCCTCACCCCTGACAACGAGTTTGCTGGAGAAAAACAAGACATCTCTCTCCAAACAATTAAAGAAGTACGAGACAGCATGGGATGAGCGAAACCATCCCCCAAGAGTTTTGGCAAGGTGTAGAACAGTTCAATTCTGGACAGTTTTACGCCTGTCATGACACTTTAGAGGCTTTGTGGATTGAAGCTGGCGAACCGGAAAAAACCTTTTATCAAGGCATTCTCCAAATTTCTGTGGCACTGTATCATTTGGAGAATCGGAACTGGCGAGGTGCAGTTATTCTACTGGGAGAAGGCAGCAATCGCTTACGCCGTTACCCATGTAGCTACGGCGGCGTTGACGTAGATGAGCTATTGAGTCAGAGCGCAGTATTGTTGACGACATTACAACAAATAGGGCAAGACTTGATTACATCTGGTGATTTGGGTGAAAATCAAGTCTTATCTTTGCCTAAAATCGTGCTGTCTACTGATTAGACATCTGGTGAATTAATTATGCGTTGCCTGAAATCCTTGGTAGCCACAATTTATCTAGACGCAAAGCGGCTTAAAGCAGGGTATTGTGCCTACCTCATTTTCACTCAGATGCCAATTATCTGAAACCTTGAGGTTGGGGGTAGCGTCACTATTTCAGCCAGTAGTTATCGGAAATCACTCCAGATTGTATATTTCATATCTGGATAAAGTACTTGAGATAATTAGAATGCAAGCTGAAATCCTGAATCCCTAATTGCTATGATGCCCTGCTATCAATTGCCTATATCCCAGATGCGTCGCTTTGGATTAGCTTTAATGCTGCCAGCTGCACTCTTGGGCGCTTTTGTCTTCCCTACCCAACTGCAAACCGCTACTGCACAAACATCTAGAGACAATCGCCCCCTGACTATCCGCGCTGATGTGCAAGAATATGACGCGAAAAACCAAGTAATCACTGCTCGCGGTAATGTGCAAATGTTGTATCCTTCTCGCCAACTTCAGGCAACATCTGCCCAAGCACAGTACTTTAGCAAGGAACGCCGAATTGATTTCAGTGGGAACGTCTATATTTTACAACAGGGCGGTAACAGTATCCGGGCGGAGAAGGTAACCTATTTAATCGACGAAGGGCGATTTGTTGCCTTACCCCAATCCAACCGTCAGGTAGAGTCCATCTACATGATTCAGGAATCAGATAATGATGGGCAAACTGCAACACCTGCTCCACAAACACCAGCATTCAAGCGTTCTAATTAGCATCTACCATCAAGAAAAGGCACGAACAGTAAACGACCCACCACTGTACTCAGTTTAGTGGGGGTCTCTTGGAGGGTTAGATGAAAATTGTTTTAGAGAATATTCACAAATCTTACGGCAAGCGAGTAATTGTCAATCGTGTCAATCTTTCTGTTGCTCAGGGCGAAGTCGTTGGTTTACTAGGCCCCAATGGGGCTGGTAAAACAACGACATTTTACATTGCCACAGGTTTAGAAAAACCCAATCAAGGAAAAGTTTGGCTGGGTAATCTAGACGTTACGGGAATGCCAATGCACAAAAGGGCGCAACTAGGTATTGGCTATTTAGCACAAGAACCAAGTGTTTTTCGCCAACTCTCGGTAGAGGATAATATTCTGTTGGTGCTAGAGCAAACGAATGTGCCACGATGGGAGTGGTCAAGACGACTCATAACTTTACTGCGGGAGTTTCGGTTGGAAAAATTAGCCAATAGCAAAGGAATTCAACTTTCTGGTGGTGAGCGACGGCGAACGGAATTAGCAAGGTCTTTAGCTGCGGGAAAAGAAGGGCCAAAATTTTTACTTTTGGATGAACCATTTGCAGGAGTTGATCCGATCGCAGTCTCAGAAATTCAGCAAATTGTCGCACAACTGCGCGATCGCGGTATGGGAATCTTAATTACAGATCATAATGTCCGCGAAACCCTAGCCATCACCGATCGCGCCTATATAATGCGCGAGGGACAAATTCTCGCTTTTGGCGCTGCTGACGAACTCTACGGCAACTCCCTGGTGCGGCAATATTATTTAGGTAATAATTTTCAAGTCTAAATTAATCATTATTTAGTTAATAATTTCAAAGGCTGTTTTTAATTTTTAAACATGAATTTATTAGTTAATTTTCAGGTATTTAAAATTAATTTTTAATGCTAAATACAGTAGATATCCTTTGTTTCGCCAGGGTTGCTAATATTTAAATTTTCCAGCTAGTCATGATATCAAAGAAACTTACGTCTTTCTACAACCTCCATTCGCTGCTGCCTTTTACGATCATGGATCGTTACCTTGCTAGCGAATTGTTAGCGCCGTTTTTCTTTGGTGTCGGAGCTTTTTCTTCAATTGGCGTTACCATTGATGCTGTATTTGATTTAGTCAGAAAAATTGTAGAATCTGGGCTACCCATAGACATTGCCATTCAGGTTTTCTTGTTAAAGTTTCCCAACTTTATTGTTTTAGCCTTCCCCA
Source organism: uncultured Nostoc sp. (assembly GCF_964245575.1). Lineage (GTDB taxonomy): Bacteria > Cyanobacteriota > Cyanobacteriia > Cyanobacteriales > Nostocaceae > Nostoc. The sequence continues at coordinate 21,866 of NZ_CAXTNP010000123.1, forward strand.
TGTCTACGCTGCTGGCTACTTTGATGACTTACAGTCGTCTTTCTAGCGAGAGCGAACTAATTGCCCTGCGTGGTTGTGGGGTGAGTGTCTATCGCATAGTACTAACTGCTGTGATGTTAAGTCTTGTGGTAACAGGAATGACATTTGTGTTTAACGAACAAATTGCACCAGCAGCAAATTACCAAGCGGCGATGACTCTGGATAAAGCCCTCAAATCAGATAAGCCAACTTTTAAACAGCAAAATATTTTCTATCCTGAATACCAGGATGTTACACAGCCGGATGGCTCTAAAAATAGGATATTGACACGCTTGTTTTACGCCGACCAATTTGATGGTAAGCGGATGTCAGGTTTGACGATTATAGATCGTTCAACAAAAAATCTGAATCAAATTGTGGTATCAGAATCTGCCCAGTGGAATCCTTCTCAAAATGTCTGGGATTTTTACAACGGTACTATCTATTTTGTCGCTGCCGATCGCTCTTATCGCAACATCGTCAGATTTGAACACCAACAACTGCAACTACCGCGCACGCCATTAAGTCTGGCAGAAAAAAGTCGGGACTATGGTGAGATGAATATTTCTGAAGCACTAGATCAACTACAAGTAGAACTTCTTGGTGGCGATCGCCAAAAAATTCGTAAACTCGAAGTGCGGATTCAACAAAAAATCTCCTTACCTTTTGTATGTGTAGTTTTTGGCTTGGTAGGTGCAGCAATGGGAAGCATACCCCAGCGAACTGGCAGAGGTACCAGCTTTGGGATTAGTGTCGTAGTAATTTTTTCGTACTACTTAATTTTCTTTATTAGTGGTGCGATCGCGCAAGCAGGTGTCCTCTCTCCCCTTGTAGGGGCTTGGTTGCCCAACTTTGTTTTTCTGGGGATAGGTCTATTCTTATTGATGCGAGTTGCCAATCGGTAAATTGAGATAGCAGCGAGCAGGGGAAGCAGGGAAAGCAGTGGAAGCAGAACTATTGACCAATCCCCAATCCCCAATCCCCAAT
>NZ_CAXTNP010000124.1:0-22783 GCF_964245575.1 uncultured Nostoc sp.
GGGTTGCGCTTTGCTTAACCCAACAAAGCAATTTTTCACAAAGCCAAGCGTATTGGCTTATGGTGATTTAAGAAGCAAACTTAGCCGAATATCTATATATCTAATGTTAATTTGCGATCGCTAATAAATTTTAAATTGTTCAATCCAAAATCTAAAATCTAAAATTATTCTGCCTCTTTCAATCAAATTTCGCGTGTTGACCTGAACAATCAAACAGATGTAAACCTAACCGTTGGGAAAGTTCTTCACACACTTTGACCCCCCGCACACTATTACCACGGACATCCAACAGGGGCGAAAAAACTCCAATACCCATCTTATTGGGTACAACGGCGATAATCCCACCACAAATTCCGCTTTTCGCCGGAATCCCAATTTTATAAGCCCACTCACCTGCAAAGTTGTACATTCCGCAGGTATACATAACACTCAAAATATCTTTGATGTAACGCTTATCTACCGCCTGTTCTTTGGTAATGGGATTAATACCTCTGTTAGCAAGGCTAGCCGCCATCACTGCTAAGTCTTGGCAATTCACCATCACAGCACACTGCTGGAAATAAAGATCCAGCGATTCTTCAATATTCCGGTCAATCATGCCAAAGTTGAGCATCAGATGCGCCATTGCCCGGTTGCGATGCCCTGTACTGCGTTCTGAGGTAAAAACTGAAATGTCAACGAATACATCGCGGCCAATATACCGCCGAAACATATCCAGCATTCGGTTGAGGCGTTCGGTGGGGCCGGAACCTTTAATTAAGCTGGTGGTTGCGATCGCACCTGCATTTACCATTGGATTATAAGGTCGCTTCGATTGCTCATCCAAAACAATCGCGTTAAATGCATCCCCCGTCGGTTCCACGCCAACTCTAGTCAAAACATAATCCAGCCCATGATCTTCTAAGGCAAGCCCATAAGCAAACACCTTGGAAATTGACTGAATAGTAAAGAGTTGCTCGTAGTCTCCAACCTTGTAAACCTGACCATCTACTGTCACAATGCAAATGCTGAACAAGTCCGGGTTTACCTTTGCCAGTTCTGGAATGTATTTCGCTACTGCACCCTCCCGGACTGACTTGTACTGGGAATGCAACTCATTGAGAAATGCTTTTAATGGCGATGGATTTATTTCTAAATCTCCTTGATGTGCTTGGTTTGTCATCAGGCTGATAGGATTTCCCAAAATACCTACTATATATAGTAGGGGTACAGCTGTACATCCCTACAGCCGCAAAGATTTTTGAACAGATAGCTTGCTCTAAAAAATCATATTTGAGCAAGTACTTAGGTCAAAAAAAGGCTATTGTGCTTTATAATACTCTGCAAATTTAATCTGCAAGCGATCGCAAAGATTTGCTAATTTTTTTATCATTCATCCGGAAAAATATTCAGTTGAGTATCTTCCTTTTTTTTATACTCAGTATTACTGGAATATCAAGTTACATATATCACTATTTTCAGCCTAGTCATGGAAAATAAAAGTCATGATTAATCTAAGTGGAAAAAACTTTGAAAAAAGATATTAAGCTCAAATTAATTTACATAATTTTTTAAGATGTAACTCATATCATGACTTATTCGTAGAGAAATCTAAAGATTTAATGAAATAAGTTATTTTAAGTATTTATGCCGATGCCATTCAATTAAAGTTATATTACCTTCTAATTGGAAAGAGCAAAAATAGATGTAATCTAAAATACACGGGTAGCGACGAGCCTTTAGAACCGATGTGAATAGGGTATCGTCACTTTAGCGTGCAATAAGCATAAAGTTTTTTTAATAATTTTTGGACTTGCCAAAAAAAGCGTTACATAGCCAAAGTCCTCATTAGAGAAAGGTTTCGCCCTTAAAATTGGAATTGGAATTTGAAAAAGCTGCCAAGAATTACGCTAAAACCCTGATCCCCAAGCCAAAAGGTTCGTGCTAGTCTATTGCAGTTATAAATAAGAAAGTGAAAACGGAACGAATTCGAGTTTTTCAGGAGGGAAGTCACTTTCACAAAGTGAAGAAACCCGCGAATCATAAAACTTAAATTCTACAGTCGCTTTAAAAAACGGACGCATGAATCAAAGACATTTGTGGATTATTGTTGCCCTGTCTATGGCTACTTTGGGCATACCCTCAGTTGGTTGCACTCAAACCATTAAGGGAAATGCGCTAGCTTCCCAGAAATCACCCGCCCCTGATGTGGTGAAGGTGGGAGAGTACCAATCCAGAGCAGGGAAACAAACCTTGGATGCTGTGATTACAGAAATTCATCCTCACAACGTTGGAGGACGTAAGGCGGCAACCCTTTTTATCCGAAATATACCTGTTCTAACCTTTTTAAGTTCTGTATCAAATACGAATCTTGAAAGTAAAAAAGTTGGTACAATTGGAAATGCTGGGGGCGTACAAGGGTACGCCCTTATTGCTAGCAATTCATCAAATGCCCTGAATACTGGGAACGTAACAGATGTGAGTAACCAGATTAGCTCTGCCGACAATGACCCGGTTCAGATAGCTGGTGTAATAGCAGCTAAGATCAACCAGTTGAATCGGGAAAATGTGGACGGGAGTAAGATTACCGTAAGTTGGAAAGCAGGGGAAAAATCGACTGACAATCAAGCAGAAAACAAAAGCACCCCAGTTCAACAAAATGGCGATCGCTATGTAATCAAAGTTAATGACGAAGAATTAGTCGAAATCAACGAAGGTACGCGACTAGCAGGTAGCACCAACAATCTAGCGCAAGATGCATTGCAAGCAACCAATCGCCTGCGGAGACTTCTAGGCAATGCATCTCCCTTAAAAGAAATTGCTAATTTACCAGTGCATCTGCCAATATCAATACAAAAGCTACCTCAAGAGGCCGTTGGAGTAGTGCGAGCCACCTTGAGAGGCATAGCTTCTTTTTACGGCTATGACGGTTCTGGTAATCGTACTGCTAGCGGACAGAGATTCAACCCAGAAGGAATGACTGCCGCTCATCGCAGCTTACCCTTTGGTACACAAGTCCGGGTAACCAACACCCGCAACGGTCGTTCTGTAGTGGTGCGAATTAATGACCGAGGCCCATTCATTCGGGGTCGAGTCATAGACCTGTCTGCTGGTGCCGCTCGGATTTTGGGAATGATGGGCAGTGGCGTGGCACCAGTGCATATTGAAGTCTTGGGGAAATAATCTGGGGACTGGGGACTAGGGACTGGGGACTAGGGACTAGGGACTAAGGACTAGGAAAAAGTTTTTCAATCCCCAGTATCCAATCCCCAATCTCCAATCCCCATAACAATTCCCCTAGTTCAATCATCTCTTCCCTCTCTTTCAGATATAAACTAACGGGGGAGGGATCGATAAGAACTAGGGGTATTTTTGTGCGCCTGCTGACAACAGTCGCAGCTTTACGCTGCTATTTAACTAAACGCTGCTCAGAAAACAAGCTAATTGCGGTTACTGAGGATCTAAAACTAGATGAGATGACTAGCTGGTATCAGACGGCAGTCGGTCTGGTGCCAACGATGGGAAATTTGCATCAAGGTCATTTAAGCTTAATTCAACGGGCGCGGCAAGAAAATTCTACGGTGATTGTTAGTATTTTCGTCAATCCCCTGCAATTTGCTCCCAATGAGGATTATCAACGCTATCCCCGCACTTTAGAGCAAGACCAACAACTTTGCGAACAAGCTGGGGTAGATGCAATTTTTGCACCAACTCCTGAAGAGATGGCAGTTCCCCAGAAGAGTATACAAGAATCAAAGGTTACACAAGTTATCCCCCCATCTGCTATGATAACAGGCTTGTGTGGTCGTTCTCGGCAAGGTCACTTTCAAGGTGTCGCTACGATTGTGACCAAACTTTTCAACTTGGTACAGCCTGACCGTGCCTACTTTGGTCAAAAGGATGGTCAGCAACTGGCAATTATTAAACGCTTAGTAGCTGACTTAAATTTGCCAGTAGAAATTGTTGGTTGTCCAACAGTACGGGAAGCTTCGGGTCTTGCCTTCAGTTCTCGTAATCAATATTTGACTGCAACGGCAAAAGAGCAAGCGGCGGCATTATATCGCGGCTTGCGACGAGCTGAAGCTGCATTCCTTGCAGGCGATCACAATAGTAACAGGTTGATAGCACTAGCACAGCAAGAAGTGGCAATAGTCAACACGATTTTAGTGGAATATATTGAATTGGTTGAACCGACTACGTTAATGTCTTTAGAAAAAGTTGAGGAGGAAGGAATGTTGGCGATCGCAGCTCGTCTTGGGTCTACACGTTTGATTGACAATATTATATTGCGCGATCGTCAACCCATTATCGCCATTGATGGCCCAGCCGGGGCTGGAAAATCTACAGTGGCGCGTCAAGTGGCAACAAATCTGAATTTAGTGTATTTAGATACAGGAGCAATGTACCGTGCTGTAACTTGGTTAGTACTGCAAAAGGGGATTGCTATTGATGATGAGTGTGCGATCGCAGAATTAACTAACCAGTGTAAAATTGAACTTACCCCTAACCAAGATTTACAATCGTCCGTGCAGGTTTGGATTAACGGTATCGATGTTACCCAAGCAATTCGCACGATTGAGGTCACATCTCAAGTATCTGCGATCGCTGCACAAAGCGCTGTCCGTCAAGCACTGGTTAAACAACAGCAAAACTGGGGAAAGAAAGGCGGTTTAGTTGCTGAAGGTCGGGACATCGGTACTCACGTATTCCCCGATGCCGAAGTGAAAATCTTCTTAACCGCTTCTGTGAGTGAACGCGCCCGTCGCCGCCAGGAAGACTTTAACAAACAAGGTCAATCTGAAATCAGTTTAGAGCAGCTGGAGCGGGACATTGCCGAACGCGATTGGAAAGATAGTACACGCAAAGTTTCCCCTTTGCAAAAAGCAGCCGATGCGGTTGAAGTTCAAACCGATGGTCTGAATATTTCTGAAGTCACAGCACAAATTGTGAACTACTACCAGCAGCGTTTATCTCAGTAGTAATTACCACTATTTGCTGTTAGTTTTTTAGTTAAAAAGGGTGGTGGGTGAGCGATGATTCACTTACCATCCTTAAAACTGCACCCATCAGAAACAGCGCAGATTGCAAAAAAAATAATTTTAAAAATTTAGTCTTGTATTCTCAATATTAGCTTTTTTAAGTACTAAATCATCACGCTTTCGACTGATCTCTCACATCACAATTAATCCCGCTACAGATAGAAGCCTGAAAGCTTTAATTGTTAAATGCTAAGTAAAAGGCATTTTTTCCTGATTGGGGTTTACCTTTTCGCGTAGCGTCTCGTAGAGAGACCGCACCGCCTCCAAAAGTTAAAAGCTTCTCACAAAGCTGATTTTACTCGTTGGCATTTTACGTTTAATTATGCTTACCGACTTAATTACTTATTCGTCTAAGACTTACGCATCCGGTACAAAATGTCGGGGCAATTTATGAATTGCCCCGACAGTCAATCAAGGCTTTCACTGCATTTTTGCGTAAGTTCTGTGGTCTTTAGCTAGGAAATATTAGCCATTTTTATTTATAGTCCTTATTTACTAGTGATTTGACTTAATTTTACTTATTAAACAAGTACTTTGTTTTTATCTTCACTTTGGTAGTAAAATGACGATGTTAAGTTTTATGTTTGATCATTAAAGACATAAAACCTTAAAAATAAAAGCTGTTAATTTCCTAAGCTTCTGTAATAGCTTAAAACTGGAAATCGGTAAAGAGAGGATTTGACACAATGGCATTTGTACAAGACCCACTACCCTTCGATATTAATGCTTTAGAGCCTTATGGCATGAAAGCTGAAACTTTCGAGTATCACTATGGCAAGCATCACAAAGCTTATGTAGACAACCTCAACAAGCTCACTGAAGGTACAGAACTTGCTGATAAGTCTCTGCAAGAGGTGATCAAAACTTCCTTTAACGACTCCTCTAAAGCAGGAATTTTCAACAACGCTGCCCAAGTTTGGAACCACACCTTCTTTTGGAATTCCTTGAAACCAGCAGGTGGTGGTACACCCACTGGTGATCTTGCAGGCAAAATCGATAAAGATTTTGGTAGCTTCGACAAATTCAAGGAAGAGTTCTCGAATGCAGCTGCAACTCAATTCGGCAGTGGCTGGTCTTGGCTCATCGATGATGGTGGTACGCTGAAGGTGATCAAAACACCAAATGCAGAAAACCCTCTAGCTCATGGTAAGAAGGCACTCCTAACCTTAGATGTTTGGGAACACGCCTACTACATTGACTATAAAAACGCCCGTCCGGCGTTCATCAAGAATTTTCTAGAAAACTTAGTCAACTGGGACTTTGCTGCTGAAAACTTGGCGAAAGCTTAATTAACTGGCTTGTGCCAGACTATGTAAAGTAGAAACAATCAGTTAATTTACAAAAGTTGAAGCAGAAAGCCCACCAAGAAAAGGGAGAAGTTCTTTTTAATTTCTCCCTTTTTTGTTATTCAGTGGCGGGACAGACAGTAGCTTGATTGAAGAATTCAGCTATTCTGAATTCAGGAGCAAAGCCGGAGACGTTTCCGTTGCTTTGGTCAGCAATCAAGACGCTTGTTCCGACGCTCCTACGTCGCTAAGGCTGCGCTATCAGTCGGGGATTCAGACCCGCGACTTTCTTGTTGACCACCAAATTTTTTTGTTTTGTGGGGGTGGAAAAACGCTGATTATTCAGACGCGACGCTCGAATACTCGCTCTAAGCGTTGCTATACCGAAGGCTTTACGCTGCGCTATCGCGGACTCGCTCATAGCGTTGCCATGCCGTACCACTTCGTGGATCTTACTACGCGCAGTGTCTCGAGTGCGAGTGCGTCTCCCCGAATCACATTGGGAGAGGCTAGCGCCTGCCGTAGGATGCGCGAACGCGAACAGCGTCTCCTTTAGGAGAAGGGCTGTAGGGACAAGAGAAGGCTTTACGCTACGATATCCGCTTTTTCGGTCAGAATTCAGAATGAATTCTGACTCCTTAATTCTGTTTAATAAAAGTAGTGGCATGAAAATCAAAATATAAAACATTATGGATAGCAAAGAACTAGCGCAATACATAGAAGCAACTAATAGCATCACTAAACCTTGGCTATTGGTACAACTGCGCCTTAAGAAATTGCAAGAGCGTCGAGCCACCCTTACAGACGATACCTACTACAAAGAATTAAAAGACATTTACCAAGACTTGGTGAATTTGGGGGAATGGTGGCGTGGTATTGAAGATGAGGTATTTTAAAATTAGGAGTTATGAGTTTTCCTCACTTTTAACTCTTAACTTGTGACTATTAACTTTTAACGCAACCTGATGGCTCAAGCTCTCGATCAAGTCGATTACGATACTCTCGATGCCGCAAAACGACGCTTCATCGATGCTGCAAAACGCACGCTTGGCTTTGCAAGCGCCTATGGCATCGTGCCCGCATCGGGTCTTGGAGCAAGTGCTAACGCTTTCAGCTTCAATCTCGCTCCGTTTCTAGAGGCGGGGGCTAGAGAACTTTCTATGACACTTGTCCCCGAAGGACTGGGCACCGCAGACGATACTCGACCTGACGACCTTTCCGAAGAAGAACTTCGACGATTTTGGTGGAATATTGGTATCAAGATCATCTCGTGTCTTACGAACGATGCCGCAACATCAGGTATGCAGACTATACTTCTCGGTTTATATCTGCCATCGAGTACTCCTGAAACGATCTTCACGCCCGCGTTCCTTGATGGGTTTCTGGATGGAGTAGTTGAGGGGTGCAAACGAGTGGGGTGTGTGTACCTCTCAGGAGAAACTCCTCAATTAAAAACTAAGATGATTCCAGGTCGGCTCGATATCGCAGGCTCAGTTTTTGGGGTGATGCCGCCTGCTGTCGCTCCTATTGATAGCTCGCGTCTGGATGCCGGAAATACCATTGTTCTCGTCGAAAGTTCGGGGCCCCATGAGAATGGCTTTACCCCACTGCGAAAGCTTGCCCAGTCCCTCCCTGATGGCTACAGAACAAAACTTCCAAGTGGGCAGGAATTCTGGGAAGCGATGAATGCCGCTTCGTATCTTTACACGCCACTTGTGCAGGCGGTGCTTGGCGAGGGAATTCGTCCCACTGCGATGGAGAATATCACTGGACATGGATGGCAAAAGCTAATGCGGTCGGTGAAGCCGCTCCGGTATGTCATCGACACGATGCTCCCAGTGCCGGAAATATTTACGTTTGTTGAGGGTCATCTTGAAGGCGGGGCAGCGACGATGCTTTCTGTGTTTAATTACGGTGCAGGATTTGCATTCTATACTGAGTCGGAGCAGGATGCAGAGAGGATCCTCATCCTCGCAAGAGAACATAAACTTACATCTGTGATTGCCGGAAGGGTTGAAGCGTCTCTTACCCGCGAGGTAGTGGTAGAACCGCTTGGAGTCACCTTGAAGGGAGATTCTTTTGGAATTGCGCGAGGGGTATAGTTCTTTAGGAGCGATCGCTAGTTTTCTTGAAGCTATTGTAGACTGAGTTATGCGATGCCTGCGGTTCTTGCTAGCCTACGCTCAAGTCATTACTAGTAATCTACAAGAGTGTAATTACTGATAAGTATCATATTTTATTACACGTAATATATAGTTAAATTGCAGGCTTCTCAAAGAAAATTACCTCTTAAGTCTTTAAAGGTAAGTCATTTAGCACAACTCCTATAGGCGTATTTCTATAATTTTATATGCAATATTTTTTACTACTTATATTAAAAGTAGTGCATATTACGCGTGACTACTGAGGTTAAGATTTGCTAACGTAGTTTTAACATATTGAAAAATTTGCTGAGAAAGCTGAGAAAGTAGCAGCCAACACTAATTTATAGTGTTGAGTCTTTCTCATCTCTAGATGTACCGTTTTAGTGTGTTAAAAAGATATATTTTTGTTCAGAGGGGGTTATGGTTGTAAATTTGGCCCGAACTACTGGTTCCACAGAACTTTTGAAGCAAGTATTCCAAAACATTGATGCACAAAGTTGTCCAAGGTTATTCAACTTTCACATGCACACTGTCTACTCGGATGGTAAGTTGCAGCCGAGTGCATTGATGGAGCAGGCGATCGCTATTGGACTAAAGGGGTTAGCCATCACCGATCATCATGGTATTATCGGCTATCAAGCATCACTTGCTTGGTTAGAAGACTGGAAGTGGAATCATCCTGGTGCAAGCACTCCTTACCTGTGGAGTGGTGTGGAAATTAATGCCAGCCTTTTGGATATAGAAGTTCATATTTTGGCTTACGCTTTTACACCAGAACACCCTAGCATGAAGCCTTATCTGCAAAGAAGGCCGACTACAGGCCAAGAATATCAAGCAAGTAACGTTATTGCTGCTATTCATGAAGCTGGCGGATTGGCAGTTCTGGCTCATCCGGCTCGTTACAAGCGATCGCTTTTTGACTTAATTCCAGCTGCGTCCCAAAAGGGCATTGATGGCGTGGAAACTTTCTACGCCTACAATAACCCTAACCCCTGGAAACCCAGCGTAGTGGAATCAGAACAAGTACAAAAGTTGGCTGATGAATATTTTCTTTTCAATACTTGTGGTACTGATACCCACGGTTTGAGCCTACTACAACGTTTGTAAAGATGAATCATTTTTTTTGAACTCTCCTGGTTAAATCTGCCAGGAGGTTATTCGATTTGGGATTTTCGCTAATCAAGCCTGATATTAACCTACATTCGGCAGATTAGTTTAAAAATGATGATGCTAACTAAGCGAAGAAACTGCTGACTGCAATATTTCCTAATGCAGGTAAAGTACCTGTTAATCCTGTTAAATTGACTAACAAATCACTATTGGCCTGAAAACCAGCAGTGCTATTATTGATTGCGAGATAAGTTCCGGCGATCGCTCCACTTGTTACCTTAACTAAGGCTGCACCATTCACCCCTAAAGCTTGATTTCCGGCTAAAGCTCCATTAGCGTCGGTAAATACTTGATTGACTAAATTTACTAAAGTGGTGGCAGTCTTATCAGCAGCACGGGTAAAAGTGCTAAGTGTAATCACGGTTGAACCGTCTGAAGCTAGTAAACTAATTGCATCTGTGCCAATGGTAAAGTCAGTAATGCGATCGGTTGCTGATACTGTTGATTGTCCAAACTGGAAGGCAAATGCATCTGCGCCTTGGCCGCCAGTTAGAGTATCAGCACCAAGCTCACCACTCAAAATATCATCTCCATTGTCGCCATTAAGAACATTGGCTCCAGAGTTACCGATAAGGATGTCATCGAAAATCGAGCCTTTTACGTTTTCAACGTTGGATATAGAATCAGTTCCTGCACCACCAGTAGCGAATCCAGCAGCAAGATTTACAATAACCCTAGAACCGACAAAACCGTACTCAACAGTATCAATGCCACCCCCACCATCAATAGAATCGTCACCAAATCCTCCTAAGAAAGATTCATTGGCATTAGAACCAATCAGCACGTCACTAAAACGAGATCCCAACACTCGCTCAATGGAAACTAAAGTATCATTACCGCTACCACCAATAACAACTCCGGCGGACAAATCAACACCGACTGCTGAGGTAGCGTCAAAATAGACAGCAGTATCAAATCCTGCACCGCCATTAATCCTATCAGCGCCGCCAAACCCCTGAATCTGGTTATTTCCAGAGTTCCCAGTCAGTATATCGCTGAATGCTGACCCCTCGATATCTTCGACGTTGGAAATAACCGATGTGCCAAAAGAAGTAATTGCCTGCCCTGTTGAGAGATTAACGATTACTCCCTCGCTAAATTTTTGGAAGCTTAAGACATCAATACCCGCCCCACCATTGAAGGTGTCGTTACCTTTGGAGCCGTCAAAGCTATCATCCTCCGCAGATCCAAGGAAACTGTCATTACCTCGATAAACATATTGATTAAAGTCGTATCCTGACGTGCCAGTAGTTAAAAGGCTCTCTCTTGTGGCAACGTCAATATTCAGATTTGTCTCCTGTTCTATGAGTTGACCATTACTTCCGAAGATAAAATCAGAAATAATGGTTCCAGAATTAAAAAATCCGTTTTAACCGTAGGTGAAATTGACACCTATAGCACTATAGTTCAGAACGCCACTGCTATACAGCACTTCAAAATTGGTGGCAGTTTGCGCCCCATAGCCTTCGGAAGTAGTAGTATTATCCGGAATGTACCTATTACCTTGAAATAGTACGACATCAACCATAAAACTTTCTCTCCTGATTAAACGTTTAGTGTGAATTTATCTTCAGTTAAGATGTCATTAAGGATTTCCAAAAAATAAATTATCCAATCTTATGGCGTGGGCATTTTACCCGCAGCAAAAAGCTGGCGGGTGAGAATGCTTACCCCACAAACTGACTTTTCACGATATCTGCAAAACCTCACTTCTATTTCTCTCTCCTAAAAGGAGAAAGACTTTGAATTTTCCCCCTTCCCGCATCGGGAAGGGGGTTAGGGGGTTAGGTTTTTCGTGGGATTTTTCAGATTATGTGAAAAATCAGCCCGCAGAAGAAGTAGTTAAGTATTTTTTATTTGGAAGCCCTTTAGCGTTGTGGTACGCTATGCCAGATAGTACCATTCTTTTTTAGAAAAATATCATTAAATCATCTATTTTTATATCTGAAAAATAATTTATATAGTGATTGACCGGATAAATTTGGCTTATGTAAATAACTCTTTTTTATATCTCTGAATATAGAAAAATCACATATTGACTTTAAATCTTTTTCAAAGCCTCGATTTATCAGCAAAGCTAAAAATTCTCTGTCTGGAACTAAGCACGGAAATACAAGGTTTTACAGCAGTTTTGATAATATTTGAGCCACATCTGTCATCGGGGTAAAGCGTATTGCTAAACCCCAACTGTGTGGTCTATTGACCTGAAAATTACTGTAGATATTCTCTAATGAGAGTTAAAATTTCCATCTAAAAATGTTTTGAATTATTAAGTATCTGAAGAGAAAAAAATAAGATGCTAAATTTGAACTTTTTTCAAAGCCTTGCTTTATAGCAAGGGACTGGGAACTGGGGACTCAATACTTGGTGAAAAGTCTTTTTGCGTCTAAGTTTTATCATCTGTTGATGTCCTAATCACCAAGGCTTTTGCTATATTTTCCACTTTGTGTCTATAAATTTTAGTTTTTATTAAGACTTACAGACTGTACAAATGCATAGTGATGTGTTTAAAATCGGTTGTTGCAGGCTTTTCTTAATTATCCTGCGATCGGAAATAGGCTATGCTGTAGAGAACATTGCTGTGCCCTTACGAAAGAGGTGGTTTTTAACTTACGCATATTTGCCATTTATTGTGAATGCGTAATTCCTATAACTCTACTACAGAGCGCCCTCTCTCTTCATCCTCTTGTTTTGGCTAAGGTATTGTTGAGGAGATCATCATATTGAACTAGCAGTCTCCCTAGCAGCTTCTCGCAGCCGCTCCACATCGCGCATGGGTGGGGCACCAAAGAGCCGCTTGTACTCCCGGTTGAAGTGCGAGGCATCGTCGTACCCTACTCGGTAGGCAGCACTGGTAGCGTCAAGGCTTTCCCCCAGCATCAGACGGCGAGCCTCCTGGAGCCGCAATTGCTTCTGGAACTGCAAGGGACTCATTGCCGTGACAGACTTGAAGTGATGGTGAAAGCCCGAGACACTCATTCCTAGCTCTCGTGCAATGCTTTCAATCTTGATCGGCTCGTTAAAGTCTTTACGAAGTCGCTCGACGGCTCTGGCGATGTGGTGGGTGTAGCCACCCAGAACTGCAATATGACGAAGCCGGTTACCTTGCTCTCCCATCAGGAGCCGGTAAATGATTTCCCGCTTAATCAATGGTGCGAGAACATGAGCTTCAGCAGGGAAATCTAGAAGCCTGACGAGCCGCACCACAGCGTCCAACAGATTTGCATCCAACGGACTTACGTCAATCGCTTTCACATCAACACGGCTGCGCGATGAGGGATGCCCTCCTGCCTCTACCATGACTGAGCCAACGAGGGTGGGGTCGAGATCAAGGCGAAGGCTAAGGTATGGTTGCTGTTTGGACGCTTCCAGAATTTGGCTGACAATCGGCAGTTCAACTGTAGCAAGTAGATAACGCATAGAGTCGTACTGATAGCGATCGCTGCCCAGAAGGACTTCTTTGCTGCCTTGAGCGATCACACAAAAGGCAGGGACAGAGACACTATGACAGGGTTCCGATGGTGAAGAGGAGCGGTTGAGGTGCAATCCTTTGAGCGGCTCAATCGTCCCATCTTGACGAATCGCCTGGGCAATCCGCTCAGTCAGTTCGGCTCGGTTAGCTTGCGCTCTGTCTGCCTCGCGCTTTTCCTGCGGGTCGTTGATTAAATCGATATCGGACTTTTCACTCATTTTGGCAGCGTTCATTTCTAAATTTGCAGGATTGTACAACGATCTTAGACGATCGTTATATTCCTTCTTCTTCAGGATTCTTAGAATGAAGCTAAAGCAACGAAAAATGATTTCGGCTTCTTGTAAGCATTCTAGATTTTTATTTAATGGGATCTTAAACATTTTTGAGGAACAAACAAGCCTCAAACCCATACAGGGTAAGGGAAATACACCAAATACTCAAAAATGCCCCAAACCCAGATATATCAATAAACTAAGCAAAACTTGGCAATAGCCATCTGGAAGTTTCGGTTCTTGACCTTAGCTGTACAGAACTGAGCTACGGCTGCCATTCTCGCCGATATCGGGTCAAGCTGCGGTAAAAGGAGAAATTATGCAGAAGGTTGTCTTGAACAACGGGTTGGAAATGCCCATTTTGGGATTCGGTGTCTTCCAAATGACTGATCTGGAAGAGTGCGAAAGAAGCGTCTCGGACGCGATTGAAATCGGCTACCGTTTGATTGACACGGCAGCTTCTTACGGGAACGAAGAAGCCGTCGGTAAAGCCATCCAAAAGAGCGGCGTGGCGCGAGACGAGATTTTCATCACCACCAAGCTCTGGATTCAGGATGCCGATTACGAAAGCACCAAGAAGGCTTTCCAACGATCGTTGGACAAGCTGAGATTGGATTACCTAGACTTGTATTTGATCCATCAGCCTTACGGCGACGTTTACGGTGCGTGGCGGGCAATGCAAGAGTTGTATCGAGAGGGTCGCACCAAAGCCATCGGTGTCAGCAACTTCTATCTTGATCGGCTCATAGACCTTATCATTCATAACGAAGTGGTTCCGGCGGTAAATCAAATCGAGACCCATCCCTTCAATCAGCAAATTGAAACCCAAAAATTTTTACAGGAAAACAAGGTTCAGATCGAATCCTGGGGACCCTTTGCGGAAGGTAAGAACAACATTTTCAGCAATGAACTACTACTTTCGATCGCCGGGAAATACCAGAAAACCGTTGCCCAGGTGATTCTGCGCTGGCTGACACAAAAAGGAGTGGTGGCGATTCCGAAATCCGTTCGGACGGAAAGAATGGTTGAGAACTTCAACATTTTCGATTTTGAGCTAAGTCCCGAAGATATGAATGCGATTATCTCGCTGGACACGAAGAAGAGCAACTTCTTCGACCATCGCGACCCCGACATGGTGAAAATGTTAGGAACTGCCAAACGCAACACCTAAGCCCCTGAAGACAACAAAGGGCTACACGCGGAACGATTTTATTGTAGATAACTGGGGCGCTACAGCCCAAAGAAGGAGTCACTGACATGAACAAAACACGAAACGACCCCAAGAGAGAAGACGGCCCTCCTATGCCAAATCGTCGCCAGTTGCTCGGCGCAGGACTGGGACTGGCAGTAGCATCGGTGCTGGCTCGCCGGGACACGACCGCGCAGGCCCAGCAAGCCGGACAAGCTGCCGGGGCGCAGGGCGCCGCAGGACAAAACGCCAATCAGTCACAGCAAATGGCGCGTCGCAGGCTCGGCACCCTGGAAGTCTCTGCCGTCGGACTCGGCGTTCAAAACATGAGCCGCACATATCAACAGACCATCCCCACCCGATCCGAGATGTTCAACATCATTCGGACAGCCTTTGATCGTGGCATCACCTTTTACGACGCGGCGGAGGCTTACGGCCCTCATGAGGTGGAACGGATCCTCGGCGAAGGCGTAGCGCCGTTCCGAGACAAGGTTGCGATCACATCCAAGTTCGGCTGGAACATCGATCTCAAAACGGGCGAGCGCCGTCCGGGACTCAACAGCCGCCCCGACCATATCAAATTGGCCGTCGAGGGGATGCTCAAGCGCCTTCGCACCGACCGCATCGATCTCCTCTACCAGCACCGAGTCGACCCGCAGGTGCCAATCGAAGATGTCGCCGGCGCGGTCAAGGATCTGATGGCGCAAGGCAAGGTTTTGCACTGGGGCCTATCCGAGATGGGGCCGAACACATTGCGCCGCGCTCATGCCGTGCTGCCCGTTAGCGCCGTTCAGAACGAGTACTCGATGCTGTGGCGTGGGCCGGAAGATGTAGTCATCCCGCTCTGCCAGGAACTTGGCATCGGCTTCGTCCCGTGGAGTCCGCTTGGCGTGGGTTTTCTGACCGGCGCCATTGACGCAAATACGCGGTTCGCTGACGGTGACATTCGCGGCATTGAGTCCCGGTTCTCGCCAGAGAATCTGCCCCACAACCTGACGCTCGTTGACTTGGTGAAAAGGTGGGCGGTGCGAAAACAAGCCACTCCCGCCCAAATCTCGCTGGCATGGCTGATGGCGCAGAAACCGTGGATCGTGCCCATCCCCGGCACGACACAGATGCCGCATATAGATCGAGAACATCGGCGCGGCTGCCGTTCGATTCACACCTGCCGAACTTGCCGAACTGAATCGGTCTGTTTCGGCGATCCAGATCCGTGGGGCACGCCTCCCAGACGCAGTGCTGGTCTTCTCGGGTGTAGAGGCGCCTTCAAAGAACTGAACGTTCCAAGGCTACTCTGCTAAGTCATCTGGAACAAAATCTGGTAAGCCAATCCAGCCGCCTTCGCGTGTCAGCCAAACACGGTTAACCGCGACTGAGCCGATTTGAAACCAATAAAGGAGAAGTATCATGCAAAAACGTAAACTTGGAAACAGTAATCTGGAAGTCTCGGCGGTCGGGCTGGGCTGTATGGGGCTGAACCATGCCTACAGCCATACCCTCAGCAAGCAAGAAAGCATCTCTCTGCTCCAAGCCGCAGTGGAGCGTGGCGTCACCTTCTTTGATACAGCCGAAATTTATGGGCCATTCACCAATGAAGAATTGGTAGGCGAAGCGCTCAAACCCTACCGCGATCGCGTCGTCATTGCCACGAAGTTTGGCATCAAGTTACAGGACGGTAAGCAGGTGCAGAACAGTCATCCATCAGGAATCAGGGAATCCGTAGAAGGTTCGCTGAAGCGATTAAACACCGACGTAATTGATTTGTACTATCAGCACCGCGTGGATACCCAAGTGCCGATCGAAGACGTAGCCGGAACCATCAAAGACTTGATTGCTGAAGGCAAAATCAAACACTGGGGGCTTTCAGAAGCGGGTGTACAAACCATTCGTCGGGCGCACGCAGTTCAACCGCTAACTGCCGTTCAGAGCGAGTACTCACTGTGGTGGCGGCGTCCGGAAGAAGCTTTGTTGCCTACCCTGGAAGAGTTGGGAATCGGTTTTGTGCCGTTTAGTCCTTTGGGTAAAGGCTTTCTGACGGGCAGTATCAGCAAGGACGCGAAATTCGACAAATCCGACTTTCGCAGCATTGTTCCCCGGTTTACGCCGGAGGCTCTCGATGCCAACCAGTTCTTGGTGGATTTGTTGAAAGAGGTGGCGAACCAGAAGAAAGCTACAGCAGCGCAAATCGCCCTGTCCTGGATACTGGCGCAAAAACCGTGGATTGTGCCCATTCCCGGCACGACCAAACTGAGCCGCTTGGAAGAAAACATTGGGGCAGCAGACATCGAACTGACGCAGGAGGAATTGCAGAGCATCGACCAGGCATTGGCGCAAATTACAGTGGAAGGTGAACGTTATCCCGAAGAGTTGGAAAAGCGAACGGGATTATAGACGGAATCGCCGACCACACAACTGTGACTCAAACAAGGAGGTGCGGATGACAAATACACCGCAGAAGGACGGAACTCAATCCTCTGTGAGGATAAGTGAAGCAGCACATAAAAATCATCAGGAACTTTTTCCAAATCACAAATCGACCCTGAAAGAAACCGACCCTGAACTGATCGAAGTCTTTGACAACTTCGCCTTTGACGAAGTAATTGCTCTGAGCAAGCTGGATACAAAGACAAGAGTCATGCTGATTCTGGCGTCTATGATCGGCAGCCAGGCAGTCAGTGAATACAGGGTTATGGTGGGTGCTGCGCTCAATGTCGGCGTAACGCCGATCGAAATCAAAGAGATCCTGTATCAGTCAGTGCCCTACGTGGGGATGGCGAAAGCCTTTGACTTCATCCATGCCACTAATGAAGTGCTGTCGAGCAGGGGCATTCCATTACCTTTGGAAGGGCAATCGACCACTAGCCCGGAAACGCGCTACGACAAAGGGCTGGCAATCCAGAAAGCTGTGTTCGGCGAGACGATCGATCAAATGTATGATCGATCGCCCAAAGACCAGCTGCACATTCAAAGGTTTCTGTCTGCCAATTGCTTTGGCGATTATTACACCCGCAATGGCGTAGACATTAGAATTAGGGAGCTGATCACACTGTCTATCCTCATTGCTTTGGGCGGGGTTAAATCACAGATAAAGGGGCACATTCAAGGCAACCTGAATGTCGGAAACGGCAAAGACATACTGCTGGATCTGATTACACAATTGTTGCCCTGGGTGGGATATCCCCGAACACTGAATGCGTTGAAATGCCTTCAGGAAGTGGCGATAGAGTAATGGTGATGATCGCAATTGACTAGTGAAGAATATGTTCTCTCGTTTACATTTTGGTCACCGTAGCAGACTACGTACGCCAGATAAACGACTGCTGCGGCAATACCGCCGAGTGGATGGAACAGGTCAGCAACGAACAATACCTGACCGTGAAGTAAGAGAGTTTGACCTTTAATTCAAAGACAGGAGTTCAAAAAATGCAGAAGCGCAAACTTGGAAACAGCAACTTAGAAGTCTCGGCGATCGGGCTGGGCTGCATGGGAATGAGCTTTTCTTATGGTCCGCCCAAAGACACGCAGGAGATGACCGCTCTTCTGGGGGCTGCCGTCGAACGTGGCGTTACATTCTTTGACACCGCCGAGGTCTACGGCCCATTCACCAACGAAGAGCTTGTAGGCGAAGCCCTGGCTCCCTTCCGTGGGCAAGTGGCGATCGCCACCAAATTCGGATTCGACCTCAGTCCTAATTCCGATCCCCGTGGGATGAAGGGTGCGCCAGGATTGGATAGTCGGCCAGAGCAGATCAAGCGGGCCGTGGAGGGATCGCTCAAGCGACTCAAGGTCGACACAATCGACTTGCTCTATCAGCACCGGGTTGACCCGAATGTGCCGATCGAAGACGTGGCAGGAGCAGTAAAGGAACTGATTCAGCAAGGTAAGGTGAAACACTTTGGACTCTCTGAAGCAGGAGTGCAAACGATCCGTCGCGCGCACGCGGTTGTGCCGGTCACTGCTCTCCAGAGCGAATACTCGCTGTGGACGAGGACTCCTGAGAAGGAAGTGATACCGACGTTATCGGAACTCGGAATCGGCTTTGTCCCGTATAGCCCGTTGGGCAAGGGCTTTCTCACTGGCAAGATGGACGAAAGCACAACCTTCGACAGCTCCGACTTCCGCAGCACCCTGCCTCGCTTCACTAAGGAGGCTCTCAAGGCGAATCAGGCCCTGATTAATCTGCTCGGCAGCATCGCAGAACAGAAGCAGGCGACACCTGCTCAGATTGCGATCGCCTGGCTGCTGGCCCAGAAGCCGTGGATTGTTCCGATTCCGGGTACCACGAAGTTGCATCGCTTGGACGAAAACATCGGGGCAGTCTCAGTCGAACTCACGCCCGACGATCTGCGTGACATCGATGACGCCGCCTCCAAGATCACGGTGCAAGGGGCTCGATACCCTGAAAAGCTGGAGCAAATGACCGGTCGTTAAGCGGCAAAAAATGTGTTCTCTGGTTCAATTATTGCCGCATCGTCGTAGCGTTTATCTGCGGTAACAGGCATTATTGTAACAATGATAGGATATCGGGCATGGGCTGCTTGTAGTTTTTGAGTTGTCGTTGTGAAAGACAATAACTCTACTACAGAGCGCCCTCGCTCTTCATCCTCTTGTTTTGGCTAACGTATTGGTTAAACAATACCTTTACCAAAAAGAAATTTCAGGATGCCTTGTGTCTAATCGCACTTTCTGGTTGACACAATTCTTTTTATACTAATGCGGCTCTAAACCCACAACTAAAGTTTTCATTAATACTTCTTTCCTCCAGCAAGAACTGCCCGACGGGACTCGCTCTAAGCGGACGCGAGTGCGTCTTGTAGAGTTGGCTTTACGCTGCGCTATCTGCCTCCTGCCTTCTCTTGTAAGTCTAACTTTCACCGAAATAGCCCAATCATTACACCGATTTCGTGGCTTGAGGATGTCACAGGTTTATAGTCGATTTTTAGTTGGAATCACAATCATCGAAAAATAGGGTACTTCAGCTGGATCAACTTCATCCAAGGGTATGATGCGTTGCTGTGATGTTGATGCCCGCTCAATATATCTTGCCCGTGATGCCAGCCCTAACTTATGCAGAATATCTCGTACTTTAGTAAAGTGACGACCTAGCTTCATAATTGCGGCTGCATCGGTCATCAGCAGATGTGTAGTCAGTTCTTCTGCTGGCAATGGCGCGGGTAAGACTGTGAGGATATCAGTGTAGTAGGTGAAAGGTACACCCAAGGCTACCGGACAAGCCATCAGCGAAGAAACTCCAGGGACAACTTCTGTTTCGTACTGGTCACATAACCGCGTGAACAGGTACATAAACGAACCATAGAAAAATGGATCACCCTCACATAGCACCACGACATCTCGACCGGCTGCTAAATGGTCGGCGATTGGTTCAATTTCCTTGTCATAAATAGACTTTGCCTTTTCTGGTTCCAAAGCGCGGGGAAGGTGAAATAATACCTCGATTTGATTGCCAGGTAGATACTGTGCCACGATCGCTCTAGCAATACTTTCTTTATCTGTGGCTGATTGATAGGCTACCACAGGAGCCGCACGTAATAACCGCAGTGCTTTCAGAGTCAATAGTTCGGGATCGCCTGGGCCGACACCAATTCCATAGAGACGACCTTTAGTTTTCATATTCATTCTTCCTCCGTTGCCAGGGCGTTAACTGCTGCGGCTGCGATCGCACTCCCACCGCGCCGACCATGTAAGGTCAAAAATGGCACATTCCTGCTGTCTGCTGCCAATGCTGCTTTTGATTCGGCTGCACCGACAAACCCAACTGGAAAGCCTAAGATAATAGCAGGTTTAGTAGCTCCCTCATCGAGCATTTCTAACAGCCTAAACAGTGCTGTGGGCGCATTGCCAATTGCGATCACTGCTCCTTCGAGGTGCGATCGCCATAATTCTAGTGCTGCCGCCGACCTTGTAGTAGCCAGACGCTGGGCGATTTCTGGCACTTCTGGCTCATTGAGGGTACAGATAACTTGATTGTTTGCAGACAACCGCCGCCTAGTAACGCCATCCGCAACCATCCGGCAATCGCACAGAATTGGCGCTCCTGCTGCTAGTGCTGCCCTTGCAGATTGCACTGCTGTTGGTGAATATCCCAAGTCAGTGATAATATCCGTCATCCCACAGGCATGAATGAGACGCACAGCAACTTTTGCTACATCTGGCGGCAGCACATCTAGGTTTGCTTCTGACCGGATGATTGCAAAAGAATTACGGTAAATTTCGTTGGCATCTCGGATGTAGTCTGGCATTCGATTTGGGATTTTAGATTTTGGAGAAGCAGCGCGGTCTTGGGGGTTTCCCCCATGAGCGACTGCTGAACCCGGAGGGATTGACCGATGAAAATCGAAAGGCTCAGATTGCCGACTTCTCTAAAAAGTTGGGAATCTTGTTGTTCACGAATGATTTAGGAATAATATTAAATAACTGCTGTAATTGGGCGATCGCATATCGATTAGCAAATTTCCCAAAGGACTCATCAGAATTTAGACGTTGAATTTTATATACATATAGCATCCGCTCTATAAACGCAGGTAGTTCGGCAAAAGTTACATTTTGATATAGTTCACGTCCGAATTTCTCTTTGCTGTCACCAACATAAACGTGATAACCTTCCACATTTTCATTGTTAGCCTCAATGCTGACACCGAGGAGAGTAATATCACTCTTGCTATGCTGGGCGCAGGATTTTTCGCAGCCGCTAAAGTGGATATTAACTGGGCAATCCAGAGTAACGCGATCAAGATACTTTGCCAATATCAACGCATGATCCTTGGTATCTGTGGCAGAAGCGGCGCAACCCTTTTTTCCAGAACAGGCTACTAATGCACTCTTGATGTTAGTTGCTGAGGAATCTAATCTTAAGAAAGCAATTTCTCGCAGGACATCGCCAACCCATTGCTGAGGAATATCTGTTAACAGCAGATTTTGCCAGGGGGTTAACCTAAGAGTGCCGCTACCATATTTGGCTGCTAAATCTGCTAAACCCCGCATCTGACTACTCTCCAATCGCCCAAGAGGTAACACGACACCAAGGTAAAATAATCCTTGCTGACGTTGGGGGTGGATACCAATATGCTGATACTTCCCCTCTCCTTGTAAAAGAGTAAAGAATTCCTCCCCCTTCCCTATTAGGGAAGGTAGTTGGGGGGTTAGGTTTTTTCTAGTTTCACTGCATAAAAGAGAAAAAGGTAGACGCTGTTCAACTTCCTGGAGATAATTTTCACAACCCAAAGTATTCAATAACTCTAAGAGACGTAGCCGACGCTTACTTGTAGTATTACTATGAGCTAGATAGACCTCTGCCAAAGCTGCCAAGACAGGCAAACATTTCTCTGGTGGTAACAAAATTCCCATATCGCTGGGCGGTTGTCCCTTTGCGCCGACACTGAGATAAAGGCAAAAGTAAACATTACTGTTAACTAAGACAGCGACAAATAGGATATCATTCAAGCGATCGCACACCCGAATTATCCCACCACCATCAAAGCAAACGCTAAATTTTGCCGACAGTCCCGAAAGCGCCGGATGTGCAGCAATATAATCATCCCAACCATGGACAAAAGGGCGGGTGTCGATTAATTCTAGCAAGTCGATACCAGCAGTTGGGCTGGTCATAATATTACGGATGTGGTCTACAACAGGATTGCGAGAACCCAATCCCATATCCTGTAGGTGTTTCAGAACCTCAGCATTTATCACCGTGCGGATTTCACGAACTTGCAGGTTAGCTCGATTAGTCACATCTACATAGCCGCCACCGTGCTGTTCTGCTATATCTGCGAGCGCACGGCACTGCTGACTACTAATAATTCCACCTGGTATTCTAATGCGAGATAATATACCATCGGCGGCGGGTGTAGCATAAAACAAGCCAGGACAAGTGGCAAATCCAGAAAGCAAACTTAGAACTCCTTCCCCGTGCAACGCAGGGAGTAGACGGTGAGTGTGTCTTGAAGACATATTGAGAGTTGGCATTCTGACTTGGGCGATCCCATCACAGCTGCGGCACAGTCCCGGAATTTCACCGGAGTTTCCCAACTCCAAGCTTTAGTAATTTAGCACGAGAAGACAGTCAGAAAATTTAATGCTTCATACAAATTTTGAATCAACCTATCCACGTTGACAGAGTTAGCCGTAGTTCACTAGCGCTGTCAAGGTGAGTCTTGTATTCATTACTAGCTTAGAACTCGGAAGTTGAGCCTTTGAACTCGGAAGTTGAGC
>NZ_CAXTNP010000125.1:0-22471 GCF_964245575.1 uncultured Nostoc sp.
CTGCTTCCCCATCTCCCCACTCCCCACTCCCTTGAATACAGCAACCACACTCAAGCTAGAGCAAGTTAATCTGTTTACAAAGCTGAAAACCCAACTTCCAGGCAATCAGCAAGGATACCCCATATTGCAAGATATTTCCTTGGAAATATTCCAGGGCGATCGACTGGCAATTGTAGGGCCAGTAGGTGCTGGGAAAACTTCGTTATTACGCCTCCTCAACCGCCTCATTGAACCCAGTAGTGGCAAAATCTATCTAGAAAACCAAGAATATCGCCAAATTCCTGTCATCCAGCTACGCCAAATGCTTGTACTTGTATTGCAAGAATCGAAACTGTTGGGGATGACAGTTGGGCAAGCCTTGGCTTATCCTTTAGTTTTGCGTGGTTTGTCCAAACAGACAATTCAGCAACGAGTCAATCACTGCACAGAACAACTGCACATTTCCAATGAATGGTTGGGGCGAACTGAGGTGCAACTTTCTGCTGGACAACGACAACTAATAGCGATCGCTCGTGCTTCAGTCATCCAGCCTAAAATATTATTATTAGACGAGCCAACCTCTGCCCTTGATGCTGGTACAGCTTCTCATCTAATGCAAGTCTTAACCCAGTTGAGTCAAACTCATCAAACCACGATTTTGATGGTAAACCACCAACTGGAACTAGCCCAGATGTTTTGCACTCGGTTATTACACCTACAGCAAGGTCATTTATTGGCAAATCAAAGAGTCTCTGAAATAAACTGGGTTGAATTACGAGAAAGTTTAATTCAAGCAGAAGCTAAAGACGATTTTGGATTTTAAATTTTGAATTACTCAATCGTCATTGGGCATTGGGCATTAAGAGTGCTGAATGCTGAGTTAGGAGTTAAGAGTTAAGAGTTAAGAGTTAAGAATTGTCCCCTTGTCCCCTCATCTCCCTCATCTTCCACTCCCTACTCCCTACTCCCTATTCCCATCACACACTACTACTAAGCGTTGAACGTTGATTATTAAATCTTTCTCTAGCTAACTTTGTTGTTTGTGATTGTGAAATATTGGTATTCAAAATTTCCATGTTAAAACGGTATCCTACATTGCGGATAGTTTGAATCAAGTTGGGTTGGCGAGGATCAAGTTCAACCTTTTTCCGCAGCGATAAAACGTGAGTATCAATGGTACGAGGGTTATCGATAGCGTCAGGCCAAGCACGGCGCAGCAATTCTGACCTACTCAGAGGCACTCCCCCAGCTTGTGCCAAAACGTACAGCAAACTGAATTCTTGGGGGGTTAAGTCAATGAACTCCCCCTGGAAGCGGACACGGCGCTGAACTAAATCGATTTGCAAAGTGCCATAATCCAAATAAGCTGGTGCTGTAGGTGTGCGCTTCCGGCGAATTAGTGCCTCTACCCGTGCCAAAAACTCTTGCATACCAAAAGGTTTGCTCAGATAATCATCTGCACCCGCCTTTAAACCTGCGACGATATCACCTTCACTATTACGGGCAGATAGCATTAAGATTAGAGGCTGCTGCTGACGATGCAACCAACGACAAAACTCGATGCCATCACCATCAGGCAAGTCTGCATCCAAAACTACCAGTGTTGGTTGATGGCTTAAAAATACTTCCCTTGCTTGATAAATGCTGGCAGCTTGATGCACACGGTATTCCAGTTGTTGCAAGTGCCAACCCAACAACGACCTCAGATGGGGATTCCCCTCAATGATTTCTATACAAACCGAACCCACGGTGGCAAGACCCCTTAGCGTCGATGACTTTCAAAGTAACAAGCCCATCTCTAAGGTTTTGTAGCCTTTGTTACTTCAATAGCGATTAACTTTACATTTCCTCATAAAAGAGTGGCAATATCTTTGAATTTATGCCTTGCCGAAGGCGATTAGAAATATTATTAAATTTTTATTAAATTTATCGAAAGTCTTGTTAAACTTATAAAAAGTTCTTCTAGCTTAACATTCTGCTTTTAGATGGATATCATCTTGCCAAAAACTATAGCCTAAGCAGATAGCTATTACCACAACAGTTTCTTAGCCTGATGATAAAAGTGGATTCTATAATTGCAGAAATTAGTCCCTACACCCACGAATATATCACCAATACAATTGGGCTGTTTACTATGAAAATCATAAAAAGAACTTAGCAGATAACTAGAATCGATGTTTTCTGGAATAGGATTAAAGTAGCTTGTAGCTGCTAGGAGGATACTGCCGAAAGTAGATGTATTGACTTTGAGTTGATGCCAAAGTGAAATTACACTTCACATTTGAGCGTGAATCATTTACAATTCTCATTCCAAAGAGATTAATACAGCAGTTATGCTCCAAGACACACAAAGTATCCGCTATTACCAAAGACTCACCGACGCCTTCGTCGAGTTATGGAATCGCGGTTATCGCACGGATGATATGCGGATGTATTTGGATGGATATCTAGCCGCACTAAGACATGGCAACATTCTTGAACCTTTTCTGATTCATCGCTTAGAAGAGGAAGCCAGCCGCTACTTGTACGATGGATCAAATTTTGCAGTGCCACAACCACAGCCACAACACGATTACTACTAAGTACTATTTACCTAGTCGTTGATAGTAACCGTTAATTACCGCAGATAATTATAGCATATTATCTGTATTGGTCAACTGGTACCGTGGTGTGAGATTTTGGAAATATTGTATTGTATTGATAAAACGCATCCCCTCAGACCTATATTGGTCTTGCCAATCCGACTGAGGGGATTTTTGACTAGCCCTGAAATCAATTCCAACACAGATTAAGTATTTTTTTCATAAACCCATAAAAAAACCCTTGAAAGGGGAGATACTATTTCTCTGACCTTTCAAGGACGTTAAAAATGGCAAATTGCCTTGATCGCAAAGCGCAAATTTAGCAGCATATCCTCTGGTTTGCGTAAAGAAATATTACGACGAGGCTAGTGCTACTTCTACCCTTTCCTGCAATTCACCTTTTTGGTACAGTTCAATCAAAATGTCAGAACCGCCAAGGAATTCACCATCGATATACACTTGGGGAATTGTCGGCCAGTTAGAGTATTCTTTAATTCCCTGGCGGATTTCAGAGTCTGAGAGAACGTCAATTGTCTCGAAGGGAACTCCCAAGGTATTGAGAATCTGCACAACGTTGTTGGAGAAACCACATTGGGGCATTAACTTGTTTCCCTTCATGAAAACCAAAATCTTGTTCTGTTGTAGCAAGTTATCAATTTTCTCTTTGAGTTCTGGTGTCATGGTATTTGTGTTTCCTATGTTACATTCAACAATGACGAGTGAGAAGTTAAAAATTCATAACTCCTAACTGCTAATTCCTAACTCTATGTTTACGAAGCTGGTGTTGCTTGCCAAGATTCAGGAGTATATGTTTTTACTGCCAAGGCATGAATTGCTTCAGTTGACATAGCTTGCCCCAAAGCACCATAAACTAACTGGTGCTGTTGCACTAGTCCCTTGCCTGCAAAGTGCGATGAAACTACTGTTACCTGATAGTGGTCACCGCCACCAGTCAAGTCTTGCACCTGAACCTGGGCGTCTGCCAGTTCCGCCTTGATCATTGCCTCAACCTGCTGCGGACTAATCATCGCTATTCCTGAAAAAACTTACTTTTCTATTATTAACAGATATGGAGCAATGCCTGTGCCAAGTTCAGGTTTTGGCAAGGCTAGAAATAAACGCACCTCTGAGGTGGATTTTTGAGGACGATCGCTCAAAGCTACGGCAGATAATCCTATCCTAGCACTAGGACATTCTCAAGCTGCTGCTCAGGGAGAGGGGGAAATCGGGGAGATGGGGAAAAACAGACAAGAAAAATTTAATTTATTTTTTTGGGGATGAGGAAGATGAACTACCACCTTCTCTAGGATAGGGAGAATCAACAAAACCCAACTCAAACAACTGTTTATAGGCTTTCTTACCTAAATCCCGCGTCGGGTTTTGACTCTTAATTATTTGAATCAACAACGGTACAGCTAATTCTGGCTGATTTTGTGCGCGATGTACCAATGCTAGCTGAAAGGTGGCTTCATCTCGCTTTTGCGCTGTTACTAGAGCTTTTTGACGCTGAGAATCAGAAACTCTATTGTCAATTCCCGAAAAGCTAGAGTTTAATTCTTGATAAAAATTAGATAGCTGATTATAAACCTGGCGTGCTTCTTGCAGTTTCTTAGCAGCTAAGGGGTAGTTTTGAGCAGAAACGGCTTGATCTGCCTCTTTCACTAAGCGATCGCCACCTTCAATGCTCAAAAGGCTGTTACTTTGGGTTATGGGGCGCAGGTTATTAGGATCGTTGGGGTCAATGGGTTGTGGGCTAGTAGTGCCTGGTGACTGTGATACCTGAGCATTCACAGGTGATAGCAGGCTGAGGACTGCTATGACTGATAAAAGAGTACGGCGCATCAAGGTAACAGCTACAGCAGTGTTCATGGGGTCAAGTAGTGCAACGACTATACAGAAAATTTATGGAAACTTCGGGTATCTTAACTCTGTTTTGGTCTTGGACAAAGCAAAGCTGCATCCTAAGTTTCTTTGATTTAGACTGAAAATCGGTTTAATAGAGTTCCCATGCCCCTGTATACTAATTAACTCAAATCGTCGTTATCAGCGATCGCGTTAATTCCTCTGATTTTTTAATCATTGGTTTACCAGCAAGCAGCTTGGGAGTAGTTTGACAAGGCGCTGGCGAAAAGTTGATTTGAGAAAAGGATTTAGACTGCTTCACCATCTGTCTTGCTACCGACTTTGCAATGCTTTAATTATCTCAGGTTGAGTAGGATATTCGGCACGAGAATCTTTCCAGGCTGCTTGAACTATTTGCGATCGCTTTCAGCAGGCGTGAAACGCCATCGCACCAAACTATTTAAACATGGCGATGTCCACAGTCCGCGCTTCCCAAAATTTTGTTTTTACCAGTCATGGTTACAAGATCAGGGTAAATCTAAAGGCTTTCATTTAACTCTCTGACCAAATAGTAAGAATATTTATCATCAAGCAATTCAGTATTTTCGAGACAATTATGAGCTATTGGCTCAAAAAAATGCCAATTTGGCTAAACATCCCGTTAATAGAGGGTAATCTATATGTATACATCCTCAAAGGTTCCAAAATAGCACTAAGATTTTGTGACTTACTCAGGGTGAATATAGCAGTTAGCAATTAGTGTCAAACCTTGAAAATGTCCAGTTCCTTAATCATGCACGGTTAATAGTCAATGGGTAAGAGCCAGCCTTGGGACTCTTGACGTTTGACGAGATCAAGTATTAGTAATTTCTGCAAATGCGCGATTAGTAATTTTTGTTTCTTGATGACTTAATTGTTGCAGTGCCTTTGCTAAATCAGTTGTGATGCTTTTGGCATCTTGTTTTATACAGCCACTCATGTAATCCGTTACTCTGATTGCGGAGCCAATGTGAATGCTCACATCTGTACCCCAATTTGGATAAGGTTGGCTGTAATTAATGCCTATGGGTATAATTTTCACTCCCAGATCAGAATGACTAGATTCAGCACTCAAAGCAAGACGAGCAATTCCAGCCTTCAATTGGTGAACTTGGCCATCACGAAAAATGTTACCTTCTGGAAAGATAACCAAGGTTTTTTTCTGCTGAAGTAGCTCAACTCCATGTCGCAGCGTGCGGATTGACGGATGCTTAGAATTTATCGGAAACCCCCCCAAACGTCGGACAAACCAGCCTTGCAAACCTTGGCATTCGTCAATAGTCACCATAAACCTCAGGTCTTGTTCGCTCCGACAATTAGCGGTAGCGTAGGGTACGATCAATGCATCCCAACGCGCCCGATGAGTAGGCGCGAAGATCACAGGCCCAGTTGTAGGGATATTTTTTTGTCCGGTTATTCTAATTTGCCCAAAGAATAATGGTAATAGGCAGTGACGCCCTAATAAATATGCCAGAGGACTTAACCAAGGAGAAACCCTTGAGGTAGTAGAAGCTACCTGAGGATTTGCTGCTGGATGCTGGCAGGTATCGGATGAAGAGTAAAATTCCATCATGACGGATGCAGCTGATTGACGGGTAAAATTAACGAAAAGTCTGATTAGTTACACCGTAGATTCTCTTGCGTGACTTGTCTGGTACTAGATGGACAGTTCTACCTCTGTCTGTTAGTTTACCTGATACCGCTTAGTAGCAAACCAAGCCTGTAATTGTTCACGACAAGCTGACTCTAGAACGCCTCCGATTACCTGTAAGCGGTGATTAGAAGCAGCGCTATCGGGTATGTTAATAACTGTACGAATTGCGCCAGTTTTGGTATCGTCTACTCCATATACAAGTAGGCCTAAACGCGCTTGGACGATCGCACCTGCACACATCGGGCAAGGTTCGAGAGTTACGTAGAGGGTGCATTCATTAAGATGCCAATTTTGTAAAGTTTTTGCAGCCGTCTTGAGAGCGAGAATTTCCGCATGAGCGGTAGGGTCTTTGTCACGCTCTTTTCTGTTTTCTCCTTGTGCTAGCAATTTGCCTGTCGAATCAATGATAACAGCACCTACAGGGACTTCACCTGTATCACCTGCTGCTTTTGCTAGTTCTAGGGCAGAACTCATCCATTGTTGATGTATAAGATATTCTGTATACTTAGTTAACATCCTCTAATCTATATAAAGATTTCAACATATTTTATCGGGTGGTCGCCCGTGGATGAGCGACACGCTCATCGAACCATAAAAAAAGTACATAGCCCGCAAACTATAAGTCTAGGGCTATAACAAATCAAAATTCTTAAATTTAGCATCATCAAGCCAACCATTGGGGGCTAATCCTATTGTTAAATAGTGGCTTGGGCTAAAAGGGGATCGAGTTGACTTTGTGTATCTAGTTGATAAAGATCATCACAGCCGCCAATGTGCTGGTTATTGATAAAAATTTGCGGTACACTACGGCGTCCGTTAGCGCGTTCTGCCATTTTAGCTCTGGCTGCTTCGTCGCCGTCGATTTTATATTCGGTAAAATTTACACCTTTCCACCACAGCAGCATCTTGGCACGAATGCAGTAAGGACAAGTAAGCCAAGTGTAAAGTTCGACGTTGGCTTTGACTCGCTCTGGATGGCGATTTAAAAGGGGATTAAGAAAGTCCAGCATATTTTCTTAAGCAAGGTTTTAACTATTTCTCTAGCCTAGATCATTGCTGGCATTGATTACGGCATTCGGGCTGGAACCCACTTTTGGAAACCCTCTAAATGACTCCAGTAAGCCAAATATCCAGTCAATGCCCAAATTAGAGCGGCTACTATCAGCACTGCTACGCCAATTAGTCGCCAGGTTCGATTGCTTTTCCAATAGAGAGTCGGCGCTGCAAAAATACCAGCTAATCCGGTTAAAATAAAGCCGATTCCTGACAAAAGCGGTTGTTTTGTTAAATTCAGGTTGATGATGCGGATACCCACCACGATCGCAACTACACCAGCAAAAAAACCGTAAATTGCGATTGTCAATAAATCCCAACCCACAGACAGGGCGATCGCAGCTGCCACAAACAAGATTCCAAATAAGACACTTGTTTCACCGAAGGCAATGTTAAAGCTACCCATTACTGGCCAGGTGAAGCTCATGTGTAAACCAGTTGTGAGTGCGATCGCACCTGTAATCCCGAAACCAGGAATCCACTGTCTTTGATTAGAACTATCTATACCACGATACACATAGTCAGCCAGTAGAAATAGCCCAGCTACCATATTGATCAACATTAGTGTGATGTAGTCGATAAACACGATTAACCTCTTAATGTCATTCTGGCTTGCTCTTTAGTTTTGAGTAAACTCACCAGCTTTTTTTCTTTATTATTTTATACCTAAAGATAAACACTGAAGAAAAGCAATGTTCTAGATATACACTGCTATCCATTTGTGCCAGTTCAAAACTTAGTTACTTTTGAACACGCTTGATGCTGGAATAGTTATGATCAAAAAACAATGTCACAAATGGCACTTTTTTAACGAGTTAGCAGTAAAACTTAACTTTCTTCCAGGTGTATCCGCCCTTTGGTAGACTTGAAGACTGAAATAGCCAGATAAAGCGGCAGAAATTCAAGCAGTTGAGAGGGCAGACTCTGTGGAAAATTCACTTGGTTTAGAAATTATTGAAGTAGTAGAGCAAGCCGCGATCGCATCCGCAAAGTGGATGGGTAAAGGCGAAAAAAACATCGCTGACCAGGTAGCTGTGGAAGCTATGCGGGAGCGGATGAATAAAATCTATATGCGTGGTCGCATTGTGATTGGGGAAGGCGAACGCGATGACGCGCCTATGTTATACATCGGGGAAGAAGTTGGTATTTGTACTCAACCAAATGCCGAAGCTCTCTGTAACCCTGATGAATTAATTGAAATTGACATCGCCGTTGACCCCTGTGAAGGTACGAACTTGGTAGCTTATGGACAACCTGGTTCAATGGCTGTGTTGGCAATTTCTGAAAAGGGTGGATTATTTGCTGCTCCTGACTTTTACATGAAGAAGTTAGCAGCACCTGCCGCAGCTAAGGGCAAGGTAGACATCAACAAGTCAGCAACAGAAAACCTCAAGATTCTCGCTGAGTGTCTAGATCGCTCGATTGAAGAACTTGTGATCGTGGTCATGAAGCGCGAACGTCACAACGATTTAATTAAAGAAATCCGTGAGGCTGGAGCGAGAGTTGCCCTAATTTCAGATGGTGATGTGGGTGCAGCCATCAGCTGTGGTTTTGCTGGAACTAATATCCACGCGCTGATGGGTATCGGTGCGGCTCCTGAAGGTGTAATCTCGGCAGCTGCAATGCGTGCTTTGGGTGGACACTTCCAAGGTCAACTGATTTACGATCCAGCAGTCGTAAAAACAGGTCTGATTGGAGAAAGCAGAGAAGCCAATATCGATCGTTTAAAGTCTATGAATATCAATGACCCTGATAAGGTCTATGATGCTCATGAATTGGCATCTGGTCAAACTGTTCTGTTCGCTGCTAGCGGCATTACCAGTGGTAATCTGATGGAAGGTGTACGTTTCTTCAACGGCGGAGCTAGAACTCAAAGCTTGGTAATTTCTAACCAATCGAAAACGGCTCGATTTGTTGATACAATTCACATGTTTGGTGAACCCAAGACTCTCCAATTGAACTAATTTTTAGGGAAT
Organism: uncultured Nostoc sp.; assembly: GCF_964245575.1. GTDB lineage: Bacteria > Cyanobacteriota > Cyanobacteriia > Cyanobacteriales > Nostocaceae > Nostoc. The sequence goes on from NZ_CAXTNP010000125.1 coordinate 9,126, forward strand.
GGGGAATGGTAAAAGTAGGGGTGAAGTATTTGGAAATAAATCTTTCTATAAAATGGAAAAATAGTCACCAAAATGCTTCATTGTTACACTAGTTAGTAGTTAGTATTTAGTGATTAGTTATTGTTTATTGGTTGGAAAAACTATCAACCAATAAACAAAAATTCCCCATTCCCTATTTCTCACTCAATGCCCTATTCTCAACTACCAACTAGTAACTACGATTTAGCAAATGAATATAGCAGTGGTGGGGTTAAGCCATAAAACAGCCCCAGTAGAAGTCCGGGAAAAACTGAGCATTCCAGAACCACAAATTGAAAGTGCGATCGCTCAACTGGCCAGCTATCCCCATATTGACGAAGTTGCAATTCTTAGTACTTGTAACCGCCTGGAAATTTACATTGTTACCAGTGAAGCAGACCAAGGTATCCGGGAAATAACGCAGTTTCTTGCAGAATACAGTAAATTACCCGTGCTTTCTCTGCGACAGCATTTGTTTATGCTGCTACATGATGATGCAGTGATGCACGTTATGCGGGTAGCAGGTGGTTTAGATAGTCTGGTACTCGGAGAAGGTCAAATTCTGGCTCAGGTGAAAACTACTCACAAACTGGGACAGCAATATAACGGTATAAAAACCATTTTGAATCGATTATTTAAACAAGCGCTGACAGCTGGTAAGCGGGTTCGCACTGAAACTAGTATTGGTACTGGCGCTGTCTCTATTAGTTCAGCTGCTGTAGAGTTAGCGCAGCTAAAAGTAGCAAATTTAGCAGCTTGCCGAGTGGTAATTCTGGGTGCTGGTAAAATGTCGCGGCTGCTGGTGCAACACCTACTTTCTAAAGGTGCTGTGGAAATTAGTATTGTAAATCGCTCTCGCGATCGCGCCCAAGAATTAGCAAAGCTGTTCCCTCAACAATCGATCAAAATTCATCCAATATCGGAAATGATGAGCGTAATTGCCGATAGTGATTTGGTGTTTACAAGTACTTCAGCAATAGAGCCAATACTTGACCGTGCCAAATTGGAAATGGTTTTAGAAGTTCAGCGCTCTTTAATGTTGTTTGATATTTCTGTGCCGCGTAATGTTCATGCGGATGTAAATGAATTGGCTAATGTGCAAGCGTTTAATGTGGATGATTTGAAGGCAGTAGTAGCGCAAAACTACGAAAGCCGTCGCAAGATTGCACAGGAAGCCGAGCGACTTTTAGAAGAAGAAGTGGAAGCCTTTGATATTTGGTGGCGCTCTCTTGAAACTGTTACCACTATTAGCTGTCTGCGAAATAAAGTCGAAACCATCCGCGAACAAGAGTTAGAAAAAGCTTTGTCGAGATTGGGTTCGGAATTCGCGGAAAAACATCAAGAAGTAATTGAGGCATTAACACGGGGAATTGTCAATAAAATTTTACATGACCCGATGGTGCAATTGCGATCGCAGCAAGATGTGGAAGCCAGACGGCGCTGTATGCAAACTTTGCAAATGTTATTTAACCTTGATGCAGAGGAACAGTTTAGTTAAATTGAACAACAAGTAAGATCCCCTACTCATTGATCTGAGCTTTTCAATTAGATATACTTCTAATTAGATACGTGTCTAATTAGAAGTTAGTTATGCAACCAGAGCAATTTAACATTTTACTCCGCTTTTTCAAGGCATTAGCGGATGATAGCCGATTGAAGATTGTAGGTATTTTGGGGAATCAGGAGTGCAGCGTCGAAGAATTGGCGGTGCTACTGCAACTCAAGGAACCGACGGTATCTCATCATTTAGCGAAACTTAAAGAGCTAAATTTGGTGACAATGCGCCCTGAAGGTAATAGCCGTCTGTACCAGTTGGATAGTGAGGCTTTGCAAAGCATTAGCAAGGAAATTTTCACACCTGAGAAAATAGCATCCTTGATTGAGGATGTGGATACTGAGGCTTGGGAAAGCAAAGTATTGAAAAACTATTTCGAGGGCGATCGCCTCAAAGAAATTCCTGCTAGTCGGAAAAAGCGTCTAGTTATTCTTAAGTGGTTAGCAAACCAGTTTGATGTAGGAGTCAACTACCCTGAACGCTTGGTAAATGATATTCTCAAACGCTACCATATTGACTGTGCAACCCTGCGACGGGAGTTGATTGCTTGCCAGTTAATGCAGCGAGAGAATGGGGTTTATTGGCGTATAACATAGATATGAAAGATGAATAAGCAACCGCACAATTATAGGTCGTATATTTATGCAGTTAGAAACACAAAAATTATATTACACACCTGAAGAGTATTTAGAAATTGAAGAAAAGGCAGAATATAAAAGCGAATATCGTGATGGAGAAATTGTACCGATGACGGGTGGCACTACAAATCATAATAAAATTGCAGGCAACTTTTATGCTTATTTGAAGTTTGGTTTGAAAGGCAAGAATTATGATGTTTATATTGATGATGTGCGTTTGTGGATACCCCGTTATCGTCAGCAGACATATCCTGATGTGATGGTGATTGAGGGACAACCTATTTATACAGGAACCAGCACAACAACGGTTATGAACCCGATGTTAATTGCTGAAGTTTTATCTAAATTGACTAAAAATTATGACCAAGGCGATAAGTTTCTTTATTATCGTTCTATTCCAGAATTCAAGGAATATATTTTAATTGACCAATATCAGTATCACGTAATGCAGTATATAAAAACTGCGGAAAGTCAATGGTTATTTACTGAAATTGAAGATGAATCTGCAACTTTATCACTGCAAACACTTGATTTTCAAATTGAATTGCGCGACCTTTATGAGCAAGTCAATTTTGCAGAAAATAACGAAGATTAAAAAATAAACCTCTGATTCACCCCGGATGCTGATTCATCCAACAAAATTCACTTGAAATTGTTTAGCGAGTAGCTACCAAAGTTCTTCACTAAATTTGTGTTTCTTCCTCGGTAAAGATAGGAGGCCACAATTCAGTAACAGGCAATTCCCAACCAGGAAAAAGTTCTGGTATCGTTAAGATATCGCCATCTTTTAAAACTGTCGGTTCGCTTGTAGAGCGATAAATTGTAACTGTCTCTTCATCAGGATCAATCAGAATGCCGACGATCGCTCCTAGTTCTATAAATTTCAGAATTTTGGCTGCTATAAGTTTAATTTTATCGCTCTGAGATTTAATTTCTACCACCAAGTCAGGGACAAGTTCTCCAAAGTAACGAGGACTTTGGAGAAGTCGGGAAGCCCGAACAAAAGAAACATCGGGTGCTTTGAGGTTTGTATCTGGCATGATGAAACCGCCGGCAGAATCAAATACTCTTCCCCAGCGACGAGGATTTATCCAAGCAAAGAGAAAGGCGATCAGACGACTACTGATTTCGCTGGATACAATATCTGACGGGCCCATAATTGAAATTTTCCCATTTTCGAGTTCCAGCTGGTAATCTAAACCTGCTTCGGTAAAAGCGGTTTGAACTTGCTCTAAATCTCTGAGTGTCATCATTGACATAAAAAGCTTTTTCCACTTAAATGTGCAACTCGATTTTAACAAGAGCCAAATTTCAGAAGATTTGACACCGTGTGCGACTTTCTCTCAAACCGATTTAAACGTAATAAGCTGTTTTACATTTAAATTGCATAAGCTGGGCGGGCAAGATGGCCACCCCACAAGAGTTATGTTTAATTCGATTATGCAAATTAGATGTTTTTTAGCTTATCTATTACCCAATATATGGTCAGTAGAAACTTCAAAGCACAGTATTATTTTCCTAGATACGCCTCTAAAACTTTGGGATTAGTTTGAATTTCTGCTGGCGTACCGTCGGCTAAATTCTGTCCTTCGGCAAGTACCCAAACGCGATCGCACAAGGACATAATCACATCCATATTGTGTTCAATAATCAAGAAAGTCATGCCGTCTTGGCGGTTCCAAGTGATAATGCGATCGCAAATATCATCAATCAGTTTCGGATTCACCCCAGCCGCCGGTTCATCCAACAAAATTAACTTGGGATTAGTCATCAACGCCCGTCCCATTTCCAGCAGCTTACGTTGTCCACCAGACAAGCCACCAGCATAATCGTCTGCTTTTTTTGCCAACCCTACTGATTCTAATAGAAACATTGCCCGCTCTTGCAGTTGCTTTTCTTCCTTAGCTACAACGTGCGGTTGCAACTGCACCTGCCAAAAATTTTCACCAGTTTGTTTTTGCGCCGCCAGCAGCATATTTTCTAACACCGACAACCGGGAGAGAGTCCGTGCAACTTGAAAAGTGCGGATTACCCCCTGTTGGGCGATTTGATATGGTTGCAAATTGTGAATCGGTTCGCCGTCAAAAATCACTCGTCCTTTATCTGGGCGAATGAAGTTTGAAAGTAAGTTAAATAAAGTAGTTTTACCAGCACCATTGGGGCCAATCAAGCCCGTAATGCTGCCTTTAGCAACTTCGATTTTCGCCTCATTAACTGCTTTGATACCACCAAAGCTTTTAGAAAGTCCAGTAGCTACCAAAAGGGGAAGTGGTGATGAATAGTTATTTACCAAGGGTGAGTTCCTCCTTTTTCCCTAGAATACCTTGAGGTCGCCAAATCATCAGTATCATCAAAATTAGTCCGATTACCATGATCCGAAATGCACCCAAACGAGCTTCATCAAGGGTGACGATTCTGGGTAAAACTTCCCGCGTCAGCGCATCGTAAGCAAAGAAAATTACCGCACCTAAGATTGTGCCAACGTTATTACCAGAACCACCTAAAATCACCATAATCCAAGTGTCAAAGGTGATCTGCGGTTGGAAATTATCAGGGTAAATGGCGCCCAGTTGCCAAGCGAAGAAAGCACCGGCGATACCTGCGATCGCACCCCCTAACATGAGAGATTGTAATTTATACCAAAAGACATTTTTTCCCAGCGCCTTGGGAATTTCTTCATCTTCACGGATGGCTTTGAGAATTCTACCCCAAGGCGATCGCACCAAAATTTCTAAGCGCCAGTATACAAATGCTAAAACCAACAGCAGCACCAGCATTAAACCCGCTTTTGGGTTGTAATTATACAATCCGATTACCCCAGAAATATAAATCGCTGCTGCCAAAACTGCTAAAACAATTCCCACACCCAAACGTGATGCAAATTCTTGTTTGCTAGTTGTCCTTTTGCCTAAATCAGTAGTCCGAGATATTTGGGTGGTGCGAATCCATCGCCACAACGTAAAGAAAGTTACAGCAGCCAGCAGTGTCAAAAGTCCAATCATCACAAACCTGACAAACAAATTCGGCTCTGTGGATAGGGGTATAGGATAACTTTGCACACCAAACGCCCCAGAAATCCAGGTGTCACCCACAGGTAATTCCTGGTTATTTACCACCAAACGAATTAATTCGCCCGTACCAATAGTGACAATTCCTAGATAATCTTCCCGTAAGCGGAGAGTTACAAAACCAATTATCAAACCCAACAAGGCGGCGACAATTGCCCCAGCTACTGCCGATATCAGTAAGGGTACGCCCTTTAAGCTTAACAATACGGTTGTATATGCGCCAAGGGTCATAAAAGCAATATGACCAAAGTTAATTAACCCCGTAAAGCCCCACTGTAAATTGAGTCCTAATGCGAATAGAGCAAAAAGTGCTGTAGAAATTGCTAAGAAAATGAGATAGTCAACCATGTTTTGGAATGGGGAGTGGGGAGTGGGGAATGGAGAGTGGGGAGTGGGGAATGGGGAATAGTTATTTTCCTTGTTCCCCTACTCTCTACTCCCTAGTTTCCACTCCCTAAGCGAATAAATTTTAGCGTAGCTTGAGCGGAGCTAATTTTTGGGAATACTATTTATTGTTGGTGTTTCCAGTAAGGAATAATTGACGTATGAATTTGCTGCGACTGAGAATGCATCACTTAATCGAGCAGTTAGGTGATGACGATTTGCAAGATATTTGGGATGTTCTCGAAGCTTTACATTATGACTTTTATATGCTCAAAGCGATACAACAAGTCAAGCGATCGCAGCAACCGTGGGATATCTTAACCCATGAAGAAGCGGTAAGATTGTTGATGTTTTTCTGATTCAGCAGCGCTTTCTTTTCTGGCCCCTCAAGTTTTGGTTAAGGTAACGCCTAGTGAGTCTGGAAATGCGCTATGCAAGGTCTTTTTTGCTAGACCTGAAGAATTTAGAACCTGCGGCCTACGAGCGGGTGTATGATTTTGTGTTTACTGAGTTAACCCAAAAGTGGCAGTTGAGCGATTTAAAAGAACTGCGACAGCTTGATAGTGAAGGCATTTTTCACCGCTTTACCCTCGATAATTACTTGATTGGTATAGAAATCAGGGGTGAAATTGTGAAATTTCTGCGTGTCATCCCTATGCCAGATGTTTAAAGTGAAGAGTCAAGGGAACACTTAAAACTGTAAACTGTATAAGGCTAGGCAGGGATCGCTATAACCTTACATTAAACTGGTTTTGAAAAACACTTTATTTGAGATTTCCCTATGGATGCTAGGGCACTTTGGCAACGATACCAAAACTGGTTATATTTCCACGAGGGATTGGGACTGTACTTAGACATAAGTCGAATCCGGTTCGATGATGCCTTTGTGGATTCGTTGCGGCCGAAGTTTGACAAGGCGTTTGCGGATATGGCTCAACTGGAGAAGGGTGCGATCGCAAATCCTGACGAGAAGCGCATGGTTGGACACTACTGGCTGCGAAATCCTGATTTAGCGCCAGCTCCAGAACTTACACAAGAAATAGTCCAAACCCTAGAACAAATCGAAGCCTTTGCGGAAAAAGTCCAAACAGGTGCTATTCATCCTCCCAGAGCAAGCCGCTTCACGGATATTATTTCCATTGGCATTGGTGGTTCCGCCCTCGGCCCCCAATTCGTCGCGGAAGCCCTTGCTCCTGATTTCCCGCCCCTGAAACTTCACTTTATCGATAATAACGATCCGGCAGGTATTGATCGCGTTATCAATTATCTGCGAAATAGCCTCGCCAGCACTTTGGTATTGGTGATCTCCAAATCTGGAGGAACACCGGAACCTCGTAACGGCATGATTGAAGTTAAAAAAGCCTACGCCGGACACAATTTGGAGTTTGCTCAATATGCGGTAGCAATTACCAGCGTTGATAGCAATCTCGATAAACTGGCCAAAGACGAAGGTTGGCTAGCCAGATTTCCCATGTATGACTGGGTAGGAGGACGCACCTCAGAAATGTCTGCTGTGGGGCTAGTACCAGCCGCATTACAGGGCATTGATGTTCAGGCCATGCTAGATGGCGCAAAAGAAATGGATGACGCTACCCGCGTCCCAGATGTGAAAAATAACCCCGCAGCCTTGCTTGCTTTGTCTTGGTACTTTGCTGGTAACGGAAAGGGCGAAAAAGATATGGTTGTCCTACCTTACAAGGACAGCTTATTTTTGTTCAGTCGCTATTTGCAACAGCTGGTGATGGAATCCTTGGGCAAGGAAAAAGACTTAGACGGCAACGTTGTCCATCAAGGCATTGCCGTGTATGGCAACAAAGGCTCAACAGATCAACACGCTTACGTCCAGCAGTTACGCGAGGGTGTAGCGAATTTCTTTGCTACCTTCATCGAAGTGTTGGAAGATCGTCAGGGGCCATCTACTGAAATAGATCCGGGAGTTACATCAGGCGATTATCTTTCCGGTTTTCTCCAAGGAACCCGACAAGCGCTTTATGAAAATCACCGCGATTCGATTACAGTCACGATTCCCCAAGTTAACCCCCGAACTGTAGGGGCATTAATTGCTTTGTATGAACGTGCTGTTGGTTTATACGCTAGCTTAGTCAACGTCAACGCCTACCATCAACCAGGCGTAGAAGCTGGCAAAAAAGCTGCCGCCTCCATTCTGGATTTGCAAACACGAGTGGTAGCAGTACTACAAAAAGAAAAAACTCCCCTTTCTCTTGACGAACTCGCCGAAAAAGCAGGCGCATCAGAGCAAGTTGAGGCAATTTACAAGATTTTGCGTCATATCCATGCCAATCAGCGAGGTGTGGTTTTGCAAGGTGATCTTCAGAAACCCGGCAGTTTAACCGTTTCTGCTAGCTGATAGCTCTAGTCTAAATATCACATTTTGTCTATAATTGTTGTATCAGCAACAATTTTTTATTGTGAAGCATCCTAGATAGAAGTTTTATCTTCCGTCTTGGATGCTTCACTATATAATTCGTAATTCGTAATTTGTAATTAAGAGGACTTTTAAAACATCCTGTTAATTACGAATTCCTGGTTCTTATGCTCTTGGGGCGGGCTACGCCTACGCACTTCAGTTATTTTGAAACGAACCGCCAAGATGCAAAGAAGGCAGAGGAAAGAAAAGATATATATTTTACTATCTTTAGTTAATGGGTAAGTCACGGAGAAAGTAAAAGCGATCGCTATTCCAATCACTGCCTTTTATTCGTCCTAAATAGCCTGTTAATGGTGAGGAAAGTTCTATCAGAATTTCGTGCATTTCTGCTGTTCTTATTGGCTGTGGCGGATGTGAGCTGAAATAAGCGCCGTGTAAAGCTTCAACACCAGCAGATTGTATACCTGAGTTTTCTAAATAGTTTTTGACAAGCTGGATAATGTGCGAACGCAACTTTATAGACTGTCTCACTTTATCGATATAAGTATTAATCTTATCTTCAGCCAAGCCAAAAGGAGCTTGTTGTAAACACTCTTTTAGTTCTAATAAGTTAATAGAATTTTTGTAGTGTGCTTGCAGTTCAACTAATTTTTGTAGTGTTTCAGGGCTAATAACATTCATTTGATTTTCGGTAGCTGTTCTTAAGGCGTAAAAATTTAGTTCTCCGGCCGCTACAATTAATTTAATAGAATTGTCATATTGAAATTTACCAAGATGGTTCATACCTATTTTTAGTAACTGTGCAGGTGTACCATCAGTAACTTTTTCAGTCTTAGTGGCCTTGCACTCTCCTACTATTGGATAAGGTTGTTCAGCATAAAAATCTATACCTCCTGCGCCACCTGTTGCATCTGGATTCAGACTTGAACCTGTAAAGCCTAATTTTAGTCCCCTACGAACTAATTTTTCAAATGTATGTCCGTCGCTAGAGTTTCCAATTTCAGCAATTTTATGAATCCAAGGTAAGTCTAAATCTAATGAATTGGTTGGTTTATCCTTACTCCAACCTAAGAATACTTTGATATCATCATCTAATTGTTTCGCGGCTGGTTGGCTAATGGTAAGGGATGCGATCGCACTCTGCAATTCTTCCAATTCAGGATGTAGCGGGGGTTCTAGCTTTTCTAATTGGCGTTTGCGTTCAGTGAAGGTGCGATCGTTTAATACAGGTTTGGCTTCAGAAACCGTTAGAGAATTAGGTAAACTAACAATTTTCCCTAGCTTTTCTTGAATGTTGGGATTGACTGATATTTCTTGTAACTGAGGTAACTGATAGACGCGCAAGTAAGCTAGGAAAAGATACTGTTGTTTTTATAGTATTTCCTTTAATCCTTTTGGTGTCCATATCGTTAATTTAGACAAAATATCTAATGGCTTAGTCTCGTCTAAAATTTGGCAAAGCTCACATTTAGCCCAAGCTTTAATTGAAACTGAAGAGTCAGTAGGATAAAGTGCAAATCTTTGCCCAGGACGAATAAACATCTTGGGTAAAGCTGCAATTGTTCGCCCCTGTATTAAAGCTTCAATGTCAGGGACGGGTAAACACAGCGCTGTTGGAATTGAAAACTGCTGATTCATTTATAGTTAGCTATAGATTTAGGTTGATATTATCAGCATTAGCAACACTTTGAGGAATACTAATAGGTAATTTATCATCAGTTAAATTATCAGGTACTTGCCTAGAAGGATCACTTAAAATTTCTCGAATCAGAGGATTGTTAATTGCTAGCTGTTTCTGTTTAATAAAGTCAAAAATTTGTTCTTCTGTTAATTCGTAACTTATACAGTTATAGTAAAGAGATGAGATAGCTAAAAGAGGTTTAATATCTTCCTTCTGTAACAGTACCCATTCTCCACCTCGCTTTTTCAAAAGAATTCTCAAACATTCTTGAGGTACTGAAGCTCCCTGATTAATTTTCTTTGAACGAACTAAGCAACCACGAGTTAGATCAAACTTTTCGTATTCAATTAGTCTTTTTAATGCTGCACCTATAAATTTTCCACCGGATTGTTGAATAACAACTACTCCTATCTTAACTTTTCCATTATTACCAACAATTCTGAAATTAAGATATCCTTGATCTGCTTTATTGGCTAAAATGTCCTCGACCTTTTCAACTTTTACTTTTTCTACTTCTACTGTGTATTTAGCTAAACTAGCGAATGCTACTCGTAAAGCAGCAGCAATTGCCACTTCATCTTCTATCATGAAATCGATCGCAGTATCAACATTTACTACTGCTGCCTTAAAGTGTGGTTCAACCGGATGGATATTTTTAGCTTTATCTGGATCAGTCAAAGTAAAATTCTCTGCACACCATTTCAAAACTGATCTAACAGTAGGTCTTTCTTTCCCAAGTTCTCTGAGTTTAGTTTCATTAAATGGGTAAAGAGGATGAGGTGGGATTTGTTGATGTTCCTCATAAAAATCTTGTAACCATTGGCTGACTAGAGCAACGATATCATCAGAATTGAGAAAGCTTAATTTTATAGGCTGTCTGTCAGCTTGCTCACTTACTAATCTATCTATAACTGCTTCAGCTTCTGGTAAAGCCTTGATTTGGTCTTCCCAGGTACGAGGATACATTGCTAACAGTAAAACACCTTGTTTAAGACTGTTATATAAATCCTTAACTAAGTTTGCAATAACTTGTGCAGCTAAAAATCCGTTATCAGCAGCATCTGCAATATCTAATTCGTCAAAACAAATAACTGGAACTCTATAATAGCTAGTGATATCTAGAATTTGACGAACAGTGCTTAATGCTTCAGCTTCTCTATCCTCGCTTTTAGGATTTGGCAACCCCATTGCTTCAGCTTGTGATTGTGCTAATTCCAAACCAGATAACCAATAACTTGCATAATTAATATGGACTGGAGAAAGTGTCCACAAAATTGCTTTCACTATGTAAGGATTGGTTAATTCGGGCTTGACTTTCAGAACACTTTCTGTTAAATGAAATATCGCCTTAGTTGAGTGTTTATTCAACCAACCTGGATACATACTAATATACTGTTGAGGCGTATATTTCCACTGTTTTGCTTCGTTAATTAAAGCTGCTGCAATTTCCTGCCATTGCATTACTTTTTGACTACCAAAAGCTCTGAGACTAGATGCGACACTTTGCCGAAATAGAGACTTAATTTGATTTAAGTTATCATATTTACTCATATAAATAAATAAGCTGCTATCTTCTGTCTGTAATCGGTGGCGAATCCGACTAATAATATGACTTTTCCCTAACCCTTTCTCTGCTGTAATTGTGATACCTACAGTTTCACGTTTTCCTTTACTGACTTGATCAACAGCATGAAAAACTGCATTAGAAGCATGAGCATTAATTGAGGGAACATCAGGAAAACTTTTACCCTATATTTGCGGTGGCCTGACAACAATATGGCCTGCAAATGGATTTTGATTTTTAATCAGATCATCAATGGTAGATGTGGTAACAGTCATAGTATTGTGAAATTAATGTGTGAGGAGTCAAATAAGGTTTAAGGTTTTAGGCGTGTGGCGTAGCAGCGTAATCCATCTAATTCTGTAGCTACCGAATCTTCAATTTTGTTGGGTGCGCTGTCTTCTACACTCCCGCCTTGTAGTTGCAAAATATCGTCGGCTTGTGTTTCCAGCAGCCAATCATTAAACTCTGTACGACTCACCCGATCGCCAATTCCTCTTCTAATGCGGTAAATTGGCACCAGATTATTAAAGTTGTACTCATAGTTCAGCTTGTCGTAGACTTCCAACGCAACAGATTTAAACTCGTCGTAAGATGCGATTCCTTTAGAAAGCTCCGCTAACGCACTCTTGCCATTCACTGGTACATCTGCACCAGTTACCGCCACATCAATCTGATTAATCCACTTCACCAACGCATTCGCCGCCCAAGTACCGACAATCGTCCCTTCAAACTTAAAATCGCCACTTCTCAAACCTTCACCCAACACCTCTAAACCCTTGTCAGATGTCAGAGAGTATCCTTTTTTGGAGATTGCGATCGCACCTTGATTCTGTAATTCCTCTAATATGTCTGGATAACCTGCGACCTTTTTGCCCTTAGATTTCATTCGGTCACTTAGTTGACCTTTCTTAACTTCCTGCTGCGTTCCTCCCAAATCCCACAAAGCCAAAAGGAGACGAGTTCTAGTTTGGGCTGTTTTTTGTGATGTCATATTGAGTGTACTTTTTGGCAAAGAGCATCATAGTAACTGTATCTTTTTAATTTATTTCCTCGGAAAAAATAACCGAGAAATTGCTGAAGATTTCCGCGTTTGGGCTAAATTGATTAATTAAAAAATCAACAATATATTTCCTTAGGATGAATGCAGTTTCTCTCAAAGGCAGGATGGAATACTTGCGAAAATCGCTCATCATAACAGTGAAACGCTGTAGCTGTGCAGTTGTAAATTGAGTTGTAGATGTTTTTTCATTCCACGCGAAATAACAGGAATTCCAACTTTGTTTTTGCAACAGCAAGGCTTTTAGCAAATACAGGTGATGATGAAATGCCATGAACACAATATATAAAGAACGTAAAATAGTTTCGCGTCTATTTGCAGTGCTGCTTTCGGCATTGCTAACCGTACCCTTGCTGAGTAGCTGTGGAGGTGGTTCCCGAAACGCTTCAGTACCACCACCTGTTGATGATAGTGTTGGTAGAACAGTCAGCGATCGCAACGCTAGAAACCAACCCGACGAAGCTAAGAAGGGCTTGGGTACAGGGCAAAAAGTGGCACTTTTGGCGGGAGCTGCGGCACTTTACTACATGTACAACCAACATAAGAATGCTTCAAAAGAAGGAGCGCAAGGTAAGTACTATCTTTCCAAGAACGGGCGTGTATACTACCGCGATGCTGAAAATCGCGCTCACTGGGTAACTCCACCATCAGAAGGAATTCGAGTGCCGGAATCTCAAGCACAACAATATCGGCAATTCCAAGGCTATAACGGGAGTTCTTCAGGTCGCGATCTAACTGGTATAACTTCATCCGCAGCTCCAGCACTCTAGATAGCAAAGCGTGTGTAAATAAGAAAGCGGGTTTCCCGGAGGATAACGCCGATCGCGCACGTCGGAAACATGAACTTAAATCAGGAGACAGATTATGGTAGATGAATTTTTCCGAAAGGCGAAAGATTTACTTTTGGGATCAAACAGCGATCAAGCTGAAAAAGATGCCGAATTGCGCGGTCGCAATGTCCGTCCAGCCAGCGAAGATCCCTACGGCGACCC
>NZ_CAXTNP010000126.1:0-15892 GCF_964245575.1 uncultured Nostoc sp.
ACGACTTTGAAGTACCTCAAAACGACTTTGAAGTACCTCAAAACGACTTCGAGGTATCTGTTTCTAACAGGACTTACGCAAAAATCGCCAAAAACCTTAATTTATCGAACCACCTTCGCGCAGCGTCTCGTAGAGAAGACGCCAAGAGCGCCGAGAATTCGTAGAGTGTGCGTAAGTCCTATCTAAGATACAAGGTTGGGGAGCCACTGCGCCCTTGCGGTTTCCCGACTTGTTCGCTTTTAGCGTTCCCGCAGGGTAGCAAGTGGCGTTTGAGGAATGTAGCAAGATCCCCGCAGGGTAACCCAACATTATCAAGGCTTTGTTGGAAAATTCTTAGAGGATGTTTGAAAAGTCGTAAAGTATACTATAAACCCCTAGTGAATGAATCCAAACGCCTGAGGATCAATCTCCAATCTAACAGTTAAAAGTTAGTAATTAAAAGTTATAAATTAAAACTCTTAACTCCTAACTTCTCACTTCTAACTCCTAACTTTCTTTGTATGCCAGAACAACAGCAGTGGACTATAGCAGCAACCGAACAACCCCCGAAGTGGTTTATCCAAGCGGTGAAACAGCATACACCCGCATCAAGTGGAATATATGCAGCACAATTGTTGTGGCAACGGGGAATTAAAGATCATCAACAATTAACAGCTTTTATTAACTATAAAGCTTATCAACCAGCGAGTCCGTTTGAGTTTGGGCAAGAAATGCACTTAGCGATCGCCCGGTTGCAACAAGCATATAACACCAAAGAAAAAATTGCCATCTGGGGAGACTTTGATGCTGATGGGATTACCGCCACATCTGTACTTTGGGATGGATTGGGGCAATTTTTTAAACAAAATACTCAGTTAATTTACTACATTCCCAATCGCCTCACAGAATCTCACGGACTTAATAATCAAGGGATTGATAATTTAGCAAAACAAGGTTGCAAATTAATTGTTACTTGCGACACAGGCAGCACAAATATTGAGGAAATTATCTACGCTAAACAACTAGGCATAGATGTAATAGTTACAGACCATCACACCTTACCCGCCGAACGTCCACGCGTCGCAGCAATTATTAATCCTCGTTATTTGCCCAGAGAACATCAGCTGTTCAATCTTTCTGGGGTAGCGGTAGCTTATAAGTTGGTGGAAGCATTATATCAAAGTCTGCCTAATATTGCAAAACATCCGTTAGAGGATTTATTAGATTTAGTAGCAGTAGGATTAATTGCCGACTTGGTGCAGTTAAGTGGAGATTGTCGCTATTTAGCACAGTTGGGAATTCAACGACTGCAAGCAGATTTTCAACAGCCAGCCGCAACGCGTCGGCGTCCGGGGGTGGGGCGATTATTAGAATTGTGCCAAAAAAGTGGCGATCGCCCCACAGATATTTCCTTTGGTTTGGGCCCAAGAATTAACGCCGTCAGCCGCATCCAAGGCGATGCCAGTTTTTGCGTTGAATTATTAACTAGTCGAGATGCCAAACGTTGTCACGAACTAGCCGAAGTTACAGAACTCGCAAACACCCGCCGCAAATCTTTACAAAAAGATGTACAAGCGCAAGTAGCACAAAAACTTACTCAATTAGACTTATCAACCACCAGCGTCATCGTCCTAGAAGATGCCCAATGGCCTGCGGGTGTCTTGGGCTTAGTTGCTGGACAAGTAGCACAAGAAACAGGTCGCCCAACGATTTTGTTGAGTACAGAAGGGAGTGGGGAATCGGGAGTGGGGAGTGGAGAAGATTGGGCCCCTACTCCCCTAGCCCGTGGTTCCGCCCGTTCGGTGAATTCCGTCGATTTATACCAACTGGTGAAAGACCAAGCACATTTGTTACATCGGTTTGGGGGACATCCCTTTGCAGCAGGTTTGAGTTTGTTGGTGGAGAACATTCCTTTATTTACAGCAGCGATTAATCAGCAGTTGCGGCAATCTTTAGGTAGTACGACTTTAACGCCTACCGTGCAAGCAGACTTGACGGTAACAGTAGCAGACTTGGGAAAAGAGTTATTTTTGGAACTCAAACTGCTAGAACCTTGTGGAATGGGTAACCCTGTTCCGAAATTGTTAATTCAAAACTGCTGGTTTGAAAATTCTTGGCATCGCAATCAGCAGGATTGGCAAGGGAAAAAGGTACAGTACATTAAAACAGAGTTTGATATTCGGGATGATTCCAGCAGAAGCGCTTTTCCTGGTATATGGTGGGGACACTACAAAGATGAGTTGCCCATAGGAAGGTGTGATTGCATAGCAGAACTAGACTACAACACCTTTAAAAAACGTTATGAAATCAGATTAATTGCTGTACGTCCCAGTGTTAACTCAGCACTGAACACTCGGAATGGGCTAAACGCCCCGCTATCGCTAACACCACTCATCTTAGACTTACGGAATCAGGAACACTTAGCACTTAACACTCACGACTCAGCACTGATTATCGAAGATTGTCCCACAAACTGGGATGATTTACGCGCGTGGTTGCGGCGATGTCTAACGATAAGCAGCTCTACGTCTACGCTTGACAATCAGCAACAACTAGCGATCGCTTGGTCTAAACCCAACCTCCAACCACCCAATCAAATTTGGCTGACTCTTGTAGGAATTGCCAAATATCTCAGTCGCACAAATCAACTAGTTACCCGCGTCCAACTTTTAGAGAAAATCGGCATCACCGACCAAACCTTACTTGTAGGAATCAAAGCTTTAAAATTTTTAGGGTTCACAGTTAAACGACAAGACCGTTATTTGCAAATCACCTGGTATCCAACCGATAATGCAGAAAACTTGGCTGAGGGAGCAGTGGAACGATTTTTAGCTGCTGTCAGAGAAGAACAATTTCAGCGACAATATTTTGCTGAAGTGCCTTTATCTACTATTGTGGCGATCGCAAGTTCCGACAATTACATGGGTACAAACCTTTAAAAAGTAAAGCCTGTATTCATTACTGAATCAGGCTTTTAAGATTTTTTATTAAATTTGCACAGAGAACTTCAGTTTAATCACTGAATAGTGAATCCTTCCGGTCTGATAGCATCTTCCAAATCAACCCCCATCAGGTTAACCCCCTGCATGTTTGCATTTGTGAGATTTGTCTTTTCCAAGTCTGCGCCCTGTAGGTTAGCTGCTTGCAGGTTTGCTCCCAGCAAGTTGGCTTTCTCTAGGTCTGCATCAAATAGGTTTGCGCCTAACAAATTTGCTCCCAAAAGGTTTACCTTGCCTAAATCTGCTCCTTGAAAGTTTGCCCTTTGTAAGTTTGTTTGCTGCAAGTTAGCCCTTTCTAAGTCTGCATTTTGTAAGTTAGCACCCTCCAAGTTTGCTGCTTGCAAGTTTGCGTCCTTTAGCATTGCTCCAGTTAAATTACATCCGACACATTCATTGGTTTGTAATAAATGTCTAACGTTTTCTGCTACAGACACTATTGGGGATACAACCGGAGATATTACTGGGGAAGTTACAGGCTCCATTGGCGATGTAACAGGAGGCATTACTGGGCCTAGTGTAGGTATGGATGGTGTTAGTGTTTGAGCTTTAACTGCTTGCTGGTCAAGGAGAGAAAATCCTACTACAAGTACCAGAAATACTGCTGTTACGATCCACTGAGTTAATTTTTTTGGATTTGGTTTATTCATTAGTTCCTTGCGATCATGATTCGTAGTGGTGAGCTTGCTTTTATAAGAGCCATCAATAATCTGCTTTATTCTCAATTTAGATAAATTAATTGATAACATCAAATATTATTTGAATTCAAATTGATAAATAAAAGTGATTAATAAGTTTTTTTGCATGGGAAACGATAAGCTGATTTTTTGGTTATGGACATAGCATCCATCAATAATTTTCAGTAGCTAATTGCGTAGATGCATAGTAACTTGTCGTCAGACATCGTATCCCCAGATAACAAGTTTTCAGATTAGGTGCCGCAGCTATGCCCGTCGTAGACATCGCGCAAAGCGCCTACTGTAGGCGATCGGCTCATGCCTAATTCGAAAGCATTGCCAGACTAGGTAAAAGTCGATATGATTCACTTTTAATTAAGATAGAGAGTCCCAAGTAAATTAAGACAAATGGGAAGACTTTTCGACCATAGCGAGTTAAAACCGGAGTCATCAGAGGATTACGAGTCAGGTTGTAAGAGAGTAAGCACCACGCCCCAACACTGAAATAGCAAGCACACAGAATTACACCCAAACTTGGAAGATTGCTACTGGCAAACAAGGGTACATAGATCCCAATGTTGTTTCCTCCATTGGCAATGGTGACAGCGGAAACGCGGTAAGTTTGAGGATCGCGGATGGTTGCCAATACTGATTTCTTCTGACGTTCAGATTTGGCAGGAGTTAAGTCAACTGACACCGCTTGCACTGTCTGTGTTTCCTCTTCTCGACTGATGAAATTACTAATACCAATGGCGATGGGAAGCAAACCTAGCAAACCAATCCAGGTGCTTGGAATAATCAGACCGCCGAAGAAACCAGGGAGACTAGCACATACTAAAGTAGTGAATCCAAGAAATTCACCGAGAACAATATGCTTAGGACGAAAGCTGCGATTGACTTTTCCGAAGAAAGCTGTCAAGTATAAATTGTCGTCAAAGGTGGTTGCAAAAGCGGTAGAGATTCCAATAATTAATGTACTAATTAGCCAACTCATAATTTTTGCTCACGATAATTCAATGCTGTTTGTCTTAGTCCTTCTCTGCTTCTGGCAATGAGGGCAGTTCAGGAGATTTTGTGAGTGTTTTTCCTAACGACAACCGATCTTCGCTAGTCATCAGCCAGTTCCCCAGTTTTTAGAGGCGATTGCCTCCAATCAAATTGGTGTTTTTTTCCTCAGCAAGGTACCTTGGGAGCTCATGAAGTCAATATTATGGCTTTCATCCAAATAAGAGCAAATACTCTTGTTTTTTAAAATGATAAATAAAAGTGATTAATAACTTTAGGGACTACAAAAAAAAATAAATCACCCAAAAATGATTAAATAAAGCTGCATAACCTAGATAAGAATGATAATCAGAGAAAAAGTAGAGGAAGCAGTCCCCAAGGGGATTATTTGGTAGTCCCTTATATTCGACAGGCTCGCAATGCCGTCTGAACAACCTCTAGGAGTTGGGCGCGACTGGCTCCACTCGCTGCTTGGACGGACATCCCAAAGTTGACAGTTACGACAAAGCGAGCAAGGGTAGCAGGATCAGTATCAGACGGCAAGTCACCTTCTGATAAAGCACGCTCGAAGCGATCGCGTATTGCAATCTCGCTTAACACTTGGCGTTGTGCCAATTCTTGATGGAGCGGATCGTCCGGATCTCCACATGAAAGCATACTCAGTGCAAAGAGACATCTTGACGGATTGCACGGATTAGTTACCAAGTCAACAACGCTAGACATCATCCGCTCGATGACTCTACGTGCGGTTGGCTCCTCAAGTGCCTCACGAAGGTAGGCTGTTTGCCTATCACTATAGCGATCAAGCACCTTGCGGAATAAAGTTTCCTTATTGCCAAAGGTAGCATAGAGGCTCGGACGGTTAATACCCATCGCCTCAGTTAGATCCGTAAGGGATGTTCCCAGATAGCCCTTGCGCCAGAACATCTGCAAAGCTTGCTCTAAAGCTTCGTCGATATCAAAAGCACGAGGACGTCCCTGTACTCTATGAGACTTTCTCCTTTCCATACCTTTAAGTATAAAACTTCCTTGACAGCAAGATTTAATCAGGGGATACTTTTTGTACCGATTGGTAAATAAACACTGATTGGCAACTATTATGCCCAGTAGAGCAAATTATGGGAAAAACACTCGCAGGAAAAGTTGCATTGGTTACGGGCGGTTCACGCGGTCTAGGGGCAGCGATCGCTAAACGTCTCGCCCAAGATGGCGCAGCAGTCGCCCTCACCTACACTAGTTCGCCCCAAAAAGCCGACGAGGTGGTGCTTGCGATCGAAGCGGCAGGTGGAAAAGCCTTGGCGCTTGCCGCTGACAGTGCTGATGTTGAAGCGGTGAAACACGCCGTCGCCGAGACAGTCAACACTTTAGGTCGCCTCGACATCCTCGTAAACAACGCCGGAGTTATCGCTTTTGGTTTAATCGACCAGTTCTCGATGGATCAGTTTGACCGACTCGTCGCGGTGAACATCAAGGGCGTTTTCGTGGCAACTCAGGAGGCGATTCGCCATATGGGTGAGGGTGGACGGATCATCATGATTGGCAGCGTCAGCAGTGATTCCACCGCTTTTGCTGGGGTCTCGGTCTATGCGTTGACTAAGGGAGCGATCGCCAGCTTTACCCGTGGTCTCGCCCGCGATCTTGCACCTCGCGGCATCACTGTCAACAACATTCAACCTGGCCCGATTGAGACTGATATGAACCCGGCAGAAGGGGACTTTGCCGATGGGCTGAAAAAGATAACTGCCCTCGGTCGCTACGGACAGAGCGATGAGGTTGCTGGCTTGGTTTCCTATCTCGCCAGTCCTGAAGCTGCCTTTGTCACTGGTGCCAACCTGAAGATTGATGGTGGCTTTACAGCTTGAACGATATGTAATCTAGACTTGCTAGTCCCTAAACCTGATTCAAAAAAAACATCACTATGTCACAGAAGCTTTCAGAAAAAATCGCGCTGATTACAGGTGGCACCAGCGGCATCGGTCTTGCTACTGCCAAGCGATTCGTCGCCGAAGGTGCATATGTCTTCATCACGGGTCGTCGTCAAAGTGAACTTGATGCCGCCGTCAAAGAGATCGATAAAAACGTCATGGGCGTTCAGAGCGATGCCTCAAATCTAGCAGACCTTGATCGCCTTTACGCGACGATTGAGCAAGAGAAAGGTCGCCTTGATATCATCTTCGCCAATGCTGGAGGTGGGGAACTTGTCCCGCTCGGATCGATTACCGAAGAACACTTCGACAAAACCTTCAACACCAACGTCAAAGGTCTGCTTTTCACCGTGCAGAAGGCATTGCCTTTGTTGCCAGAGGGGGCTTCGATTATCCTCAATGCTTCGATTACTTCTATCAAGGGCACCCCAGCGTTCAGCGTTTACAGCGCCACCAAAGCCGCCGTGCGCTCGTTTGCCCGGAACTGGACACTCGACCTCAAAGAGCGCAAGATTCGTGTCAATGCCATCAGCCCTGGTGTCGTGCCTACTCCTGGCTACAATCTCATCGGACTGAGCGAGGAGCAGGTGCAGGGATTTATAGCAAGTCAGGCTGACAATATCCCCCTTGGGCGGGTGGGCACGCCAGACGAGATTGCTAAAGCTGTCGTCTTCCTTGCATCCGATGACAGCAGCTTTGTCAATGGCATCGAACTCTTCGTCGATGGGGGCATGGCGCAGATTTGAAGCCTCGCCAAAGCGGTCGGCAACCTAAGAAATAGGCTGTTTCTAGTCCACTTCATGCTCAACTCAAATAACTCGAGGAAATGCACAGGGAGATGGTGAATGACATTCCCCTGGGGCGGGTGGGAATCCCGGATGAAGTGGCAAAAGCGCTTTCCTTGCTGGCTTCAGATGACAGCAGCTACATTACGGGCATTGAATTTTTTGTCGATGGCAGTGTGGCACAAATCTGAATGGGTTAAAACTTACGCAATAACTCTCTGAAACCTTATTCCTTTAGGCATCGCTTCATTAGCTTAGAACCTGATTCCGCACCCTTTGGACACACTCCAAGGGATTGCTCCAGAAGAACGTTTACTGGGATAATTTTAGAGCTATGTGTCTTTTCCCGGATGTTGCTGCTTAAGACCTTACTGCTGAAGTTATGCTGTGCCGACAAGCTCTAACCACGAATAAGGAGATAAAAAGATGAGCATGATCACAACTAAAGATGACACGCAAATTTATTACAAAGACTGGGGCACAGGACAACCTGTCGTCTTCAGTCATGGCTGGCCGCTTAATGCTGATGCCTGGGACGAGCAACTGGTTTTCTTGGCAGACAATGGTTATCGCGCGATCGCCCATGACCGTCGCGGACATGGGCGGTCAAGCCAGCCCTGGAACGGTAATGAAATGGATAGGTACGCCGACGATCTCGCGGCGCTCATTGAGACACTGGATCTCAAAGATGTAGTCCTAGTCGGTCACTCGACAGGCGGCGGCGAAATCACCCGCTATATCGGTCGCCACGGCACGAGACGCGTTGTCAAAGCCGTACTAGTCGGCGCAGTGCCACCGCTGATGCTAAAGACCGAAGCTAATCCTGGCGGACTGCCAATCGAAGTCTTTGACAACATCCGCGCGGGTGTTGCTAATGATCGTTCCCAGTTTTACAAAGACCTCAGCGAGTCATTCTACGGTGCCAACAGACCAGGTGCTAAAGTCTCCCAAGGTCTCCGAGAGCAGTTCTGGCTCCAGAGTATGCAAGTCGGTCTCAAAGGTGCGTTCGATTGCATTAAGGCGTTCTCGGAAACGGACTTCACCGAAGACCTCAAAAAGTTCGATGTGCCGACGCTGATCATTCACGGTGACGACGACCAAATTGTGCCGATCAATAACTCAGCTCTTCTCTCCTCAAAGATTGTCAAGGACTCAACTCTGAAGGTCTATCCGAGCGCACCTCATGGACTGACCAGCACACATCGGGATCAATTTAACACTGACCTGCTGGCATTCCTCAAGACCTGAATTCGCTTTGCCAGTGCCGCTAACAAATCGTTATAAAAGGACTGACAAAGAATAAATTACCCACAAAAATTAAGAGTTCAAACTTAAACAGTAATAATAATTATTCAGGACTTAGGCAAAAATTGCTAAAAAGCTTAATTTGTCGTAGACACGTAGTGGGTTGCCGCAGGCTACCGCCATCTCTGCGAGAGGCTGACACCAACGCGCAGCGTCTGGTAGAGAAGAATTCGTAGAGTCTGCGTAAGTCCTATTATTATGAGGGTGAGAGAAAAGGCAGCTTGTTGTAAATATCGCGAAAGTGCTTACTTTATTAAAGTGAAACGGTATGACATCTTAAATGTGGTAAAAATCTTCGTTTTAAAAATGTCATTACATAGAAATTGGCGGGATGGAGGTCTAACAGGGGCTGTAGCACTGTTAAACCGCATAGGAAAGAGTAGCAGTTGGTGACACCTCATACTGAGTTAGGATCTGAGAAGTTTAAGAGCGATCGCTCCTATTGAAGAGATGGTAAGTGGTTTTGTGTTGGTAAAATTTAAGATATTCTTGACGGCTAGCGTTCAACATCGGTTAATATGACTAATTGCGCCCTGGGTTAAGTTTTAAAATTTACAGTAATATTTGATGTTTAACTTGTAATTATGCTAACCAGTGTTGACCGTTTATTATTTGTCCGGCGAGTCCCAATTTTTAAGGAATTGCGGGATGATTTTATTGTACGGCTCACTTCAGTAATGAACGAATTGTCATTTCCAGCTAATTACACCATTTTTCGCCAGGGAGAAGAAGGGCGATCGCTCTATATTGTCGTATCAGGTCGAGTTAAAGTTCACATTGGGAATAAACAGTTGGCAGAGGTGGAACAGGGAAAATACTTTGGTGAGATGGCAGTATTTGATACTCAACCTCGTTCCGCCACTGCAACGACTTTGGAACCTTGCGAATTTTTGGAACTGACCCAAGAGCAATTGTATGATGCGATCGAAGAAACTCCTGAAATTGCGGTGAATATCATTCGTGAGTTATCCCGTCTGATTCGCAGATTGAATGACGATATGAATGTAACGAATTCCCCACGGACAAATCCGGGGGCTTTTAGCAGAGAGTGAGAAATAGCAGTTTGGTTCCTGTGCAGGTTCCAAAACACTACTAATGAGACTTAGACAAAAATTAAGCCCAAATTAGCTTTAATAAGCAACAAATACGCACGGTTAAAGGTCAACCAGTCAAAAAATCGAAAGGACATAGCTGTTCTAAAGGCATCTATTGCTTCAGTAAATGTGTTTAAAGATTTGTTCGCCCATCTACGTCTTAAGCCCCCTGTTAGTTGATGCCAACTGACTGCGATGTTCACATGAGTGTGGATGGTAACTGTGGGACTTGCTACCACAAGCTTTCCCACTGATTACAGAAATCATCTACGTCACAGAAGATTTGTGTAATATCAAGGCAAGATACAATCTTAGATATAGTCGAGACTCAATTTTTCTTAGATATTTTTAGTCTCGGCGTTTTTTTGTGACTTTTTTGCCGATTCTGCATAAATCTTCGGCATCACTATACCTGCCCAATTTCTTAAATTCATATCTAGCAAGCTTTTTGTCCTTTTCTAACAGTCGAACTCAGGTTAATGTATAGCAACTTATTAAGAACATTATCGACAGAACACCTTATTGGGGTAGGATTACAGTCGTTTATTTCAACACTTTTAGCAGATGGATGTGAAATTAAGATGAATACTACTCAAGAAGAAGCGACAACTTCTTGTTATGAGAGGTTAGAACGTTCTAAACCTATAGAAACTCCAGACTCATTCAGCAAATTTAATAAATGGAATGATAGATGTATGTTTAGCAATATACTTGATAGAGGTCAAGAACATTTTATTTTGGATGACATGAAATTGATATTAGTCAAGTTCGCTGATAACCAATTTCAAGGAACCTTGTCCTATTACATTACTTCCAAAGGTTGGAGAACAGGAACAACCCAAATGCCGGGAATACGGATAGTTCTAAAGAGCTGTAAGGGAATCGGTTTTGCCAACTGGTCTATTGATGATATTCAGGTAAGTTGTAGAGATAATCATCAGTATCGAGAACATCAGACAATTTTCAATCTTTATACTTTTGAAAACCTTTTTAAAGCTGAAAGAGATATTAATAATGGCAGTGTTTACAAATGTTAGCAAATTTATCGCTAGTCGGCGTAAAAGTACTGGATCTGATCTCAGAGGATGTTTGAAAAGTCCTCTTATGGGTATCAAAAGTTTTAGATTCTTCTAAATCCATGCCACGTGCAACAAGAGTGGCTCGCCGCCCAACGCAGTGGCTCCCTGATAAATTGGGGGACTTTGATTCTGGTTTCCCCCTTTTTAAGAGGTTAGGGGGGATCTAAAAGTGCCTAAAGAAGATTATAAAAAAATGGGTTTTAGTTCACAAGAAGAATATGAAGAGTATATGGCAGTTTCAGAATTTATTGACTGAGACGATTTTTTTTCCATTGGTTATTCTCATGTAAGTTATGAACAATACATTTCTGCTTATGAATAATAAAAACTTTTAATACTCATCTGAGACTTCACCTACTAACTTTTACATTGTTTAATAAACCGTTGTGGTATCTCTCCACTTTCTCCCCAATGCAGATGAACATAAGAAGCATGAACATTAGCAGGTAAACCCCATCCCTCGCATCCCATATTTTCCTCACAATCGTAGCGAGAAGTTTCAAATAAAGGCTGAGTGGGAGTTAAAGTTAAATGGGAACGATGAAACTCATGTCCGTAAACAGTTGTACCTGCCTTCACTAACAGATTATCTTGCAAAGCTACTGCACGACGATAACCTAAAGTTAAACGCCCACCCATGACAGCAGATGTCGGTAAAACTCCTGCCATCGACCAAGATTTTCCCTCAAAATCGATAATTTGCTCACATAAATACATTAATCCGCCGCATTCAGCGATCGCAGGCATTCCTTGAAGAATTGCTGTTTTCACTGCATCACGAACGTTGGTATTTTCTGCTAGTTGCTGGGCAAAAACTTCTGGGAAACCTCCGCCAAAATACATTCCCTGCACATTTTTTGGTATTGCAGCATCTTCTAGAGGACTCCAGAAAACCAGTTCTGCACCAAGTTGTTGCAGCAAATCAAGATTGTCTTGGTAGTAGAAATTAAAAGCGCGATCGCGGGCTACTGCAATTCTGATGGAGGAAGGGGGATGAGAGGGATGAGACGAATCAGCCAGAGGTTCTGATTTTAACAGGGGTAATAAATGTTGCCAATCAAAACAGGTATCTCCTAAATCGGCAAGACGATTAATTAAAGAATTGAGTTCGGGAAGTTCTGCTGTTGGTACTAAACCCAAATGGCGATCGGGAATTGTGATGTTATCTTGACGCCGCAGTACGCCGAGAATGGGTAATTGTAAGGGTTCTAAGGAATCTTTGAGGAGAGATAGATGGCGATCGCTCCCCACGCGATTTAATACTACCCCAGCTATTTTAATTCGGGGATCAAAAGACTGGTAGCCGTGAGCGATCGCAGCTACAGAACCAGATAAGCGACTGCAATCAATCACCAATACCACAGGTAAATCTAAAAGCCGGGCGATGTGTGCTGTACTCGCAAAGTCAGTTGATTTTTGCTTTTCTTGCCCATGCCCAATTCCGTCAAATAATCCCATTACCCCTTCTACTAGGGCATATTCACTCAGTTGGCTATGACGGGCAAAACATTGTTGAACGTAGGCTTCAGAAGTCAGTACAGGGTCTAAATTGCGACAAGGAAGACCAGTTACGTGTTGATGAAACATCGGATCAATATAGTCTGGGCCTACTTTAAAAGATTGCACCAGGCGATCGCGACGACGTAAAGATGCTAAAAGGGTGAGCGTAACTGTTGTCTTGCCAACCCCACTACGTTCTCCAGCAATAATTACAGACATAAAAAAGTTAGGAGTTGAGAGTGAGAAGTTATGAATTATAACTCCTAACTCCTGTACAGACGCGATTAATTGCGTCTTTCCTAACTCCTAACTTTTAATTAGCCAATTTGAAAATATTTGCTGTCACTCCCAGGCTTTCTTCAAAAAGTGACTCGCGGCCCCAGCGTTGCACTTGCTGACTTAGCAATGCTTCCGCCTTTTGTTCCGAAAGTGAAGTTACCTGTTGAAATAGACCAGCAGATTGGGCACCACCGTGGGTTTCCATCCGCATACAACCACCAGTTTCTGAACAGATAACTGTACCACAGTCTGCCTGGGGATTTGTCGAACTGAGGCGCAAGGCAATCAAGTCGCCGATAATATCGCCCACATCAGCAACTGGAACTCCTGCTAACTCTGCTTCTACTTGTCGCTGCTCTTGAGCAATAAAACGGATGCGAGTGATGTCATAATCACCGCTTTCCTTTTCATAAGAAACTGGCTGCCATTGCAACCGACTTGCCAGCCAGCCCAAGAATAGCAAAGCTTGGGCGGGATTACCTTTTTCGTAATCAATGGTAACGCGGTCAATTTCTTTGAGGGCGACGCGACGGTTAGGTGAGTCGTAGGCTTCAGCTGTCAATTCCTGCCATGATGCGAGACGACGCCAGTTCAAGTCAGCTAAAGGTACACCCGTTTCTACTAACTCTTGTAGGTGGAGTAAATCACTTTCTGGGGTGTTAAAGTTGCAAGAATCTACAATGACATTATTGCAGACTGCTGCTAGGCGCTTGAATAGACCGTTGTTAGGGTCTGGTGTTGCCTTCCACCAGAGAAACTTCGGCAAGCCGCCAATTAACAATGCTGGAATCATGCCACCGATGCGTTCTAAGGCAGCAGCAGTACCACTGAGAGTGATATATTCGCAGCAGACAAGTGTCCTTGACGATTGCTTTTGGATGGGGCAATAAGCAGAAACTTGAGCTTTAACCCCTTGATCTTCGCCAGCAATGGGAAATAGTGCAATGATGCGGCAGGGGTTGCGGAGGGCAATTTCATCGGCAATTCTGGGGCTGACGCTATTATTTAAGATCCCACTGCCAGGATGTTCTCCTCCAGACCCGTTTCGCTGAACTTTAGCAAATTCTTCTCGTAATACAGTCAGAGTTTCTAGTGTTGCTGTTCCAGTTTGTGGCAGACTATGTTTTTTTTGCACTTCCCGCAATGCTGCTGCCATCTGTGGCCCTAAAATCCCATCAATTGGGCCGTTGTAAAATCCCAAAGCAGCCAACAAATATTGAGTTTCTTCTGGTTCGTAGACCACTAAAGTAAATGTTGTTGCCCTAGTAGCACTGGGAAGTCCACCATCCTGGCCAGTAATGCCGTAGCTTTGCCAAATTTGATTCAGTTCCGTATCTATTTCGTTAAGCGAAATATCTTTTGGTGCCTGGAGTGAAAAAATTGTAGAAGTTTGGGTAGGCATAGTAATTTTAAGTTGTCAGCTTTGTTTGTTGAATAAGTTAGGAATTACGAGTTAGGAGTTAGAGACGCGATTAATCGCGTCTGTACAGGAGTTAGGAAGTTAGGAGTTAGAGACGCGATTAATCGCGTCTGTACAGGAGTTGAAAGTTAAGAGTTAGTAGTTAGAGAACCGAAATTATTAACTCAAAAACTCATAAGTTATAACTCATCACTCATTACTCATAATTTATCACTCCTAACTCATCACTCCTAACTTGCTAAAGTCTGCGCCAGCGACGGCCATCCTGGTTAATTAAGAATTCTGCTTCTGCTGGTTCCCAAGTACCAGCTTCGTACTGGGGAATAGTATTTGGATCGGCGGGTGCATCCCAAACGGAAAGGGCTGGCGTTACTACCTGCCAAGCTGCTTCTACTTCGTCCGCCCGTGTGAACAATGTTTGATCGCCCATCATACAATCAAGGAATAGGCGATCGTAGGCATCGGATGTTGCTTGGATGCCAAAGGAACCATAACTAAAGTCCATATCAACGGAACGGGTGCGGAATTCTGCCCCCGGCATTTTGACATCAAAACGCAGGGAAATTCCTTCATTTGGCTGAATCCGCATCGTCAAAATGTTGGCGTTTACCTGTTGGGCGGCAGATTGGAACATCCGAGATGGAACTTCGCGGAAGTGAATCGAAATTTCACTGACTTTTTTCGGCATCCGCTTTCCGGTACGCAAGTAGAATGGAACACCTTTCCATCGCCAGTTGTCTACCAAAAACTTCATCGCTACATAGGTGGGTGTGGTGGAGTTGGCGTTAACACCTGGTTCTGTCCGATACCCTGGCGCTACTTGACCCTTCATCCAGCCAGCACTGTACTGACCACGGACTGCTGACCGCGATAGATTGTGAACATCAGCTAAACGAGTAGCTTGGAGTACCTTCACTTTTTCTGTGCGGATGCTGTCGGCATCCATTGCGTTGGGTGCTTCCATCGCGGTTAGGCAGTAAAGTTGCATTAAGTGGTTTTGCAACATATCCCGCAGTGCGCCGACGCTTTCATAGTAACCAGCTCGGTCTTCCACGCCTACGGTTTCTGCCACAGTAATTTGCACATGGTCAACAAATTGACGATTCCACAACGGTTCAAAAATCGCATTGGCAAAACGAAATACCAGCAAATTCTGGACTGTTTCTTTACCTAAGTAGTGGTCAATGCGGTATACTTGGTTTTCTTTGCAATATTTCTGTACCACTTGGTTAAGACTTTGGGCAGAAGCCAAATCCCGACCAAAGGGTTTTTCAATTACTAGACGGTGTTTGTAGGGATCTTCTAGCATCCCGGTGCTTCCTAGCTGCTTAATCGCTTCGGGAAAAAATGAGGGGGCAACGGAGAGATAGAACATGCGATTACCTCGCGTGCCCCGTTTTTCGTCTAATTCACTCAATAAGGTTTTCAGTTTCTGGTAGCCTTCGGGGTTGTCTATATCCCCAGGACTATAGAACAGACCTTGAGAGAAGTCTTGCCAAAGTTCCCCTAAATCGACATTAGGATGTGCCTCTTCCATGCCCTTCTGCATTTGTTCACGGAAGTATTCATGGCTCCATTCTCGTCGTGCTACGCCAACAATAGTAGTTTCAGGGGGAATGCGCCGTTCTCGCCGCAATTTGTAAAGTGCTGGCACAAGTTTGCGCCAGGTGAGATCACCAGAAGCGCCAAAGATAACTATAATTTGGGGTTCAGGCATCCCTTGTTGTTGCAGACCAACGCGCAAGGGATTTTCTAGCAGACTAACCATAGCAATTTTGGATTTTGAGATTGGAATTGGGAATTGGGAATTGGGAATTGGGAATTGGGAATTGGGAATTGGGAATTGGG
>NZ_CAXTNP010000126.1:15992-22420 GCF_964245575.1 uncultured Nostoc sp.
ATTGGGAATTGGGAATTGGGAATTGGGAATTGGGAATTGGGAATTGGGAATTGGGTTTTGGAAAATAGTATTTTTCATCTTAGTCCCCAGTCCCCAGTCCCTAGTCCCCAGTCCCTAGTCCCCAGTCCCTAGTCCCTACACTGGTGACAATACCTTGATCTTGTCTTCTAAAGAGTTCATCAAGGACTGGAAGGGCTGAATGAATTTGTCAATACCTTCAGCTAACAGTTCATCCATTACGGCATTGAGATCGATGTTGATGTCGGGATCTTTGAGGTTTTCGATCAGCGTGTAGGCATTATCTACATCTGTTTCTAAGCGATCGCTCACGTTACAATGATCGGCACAAGCTTTAATGGTCGCTGGTGGTACGGTGTTAACGGTATCCCGGCCAACCAACTCTTCGATATACATCACGTCGTTGTAGTTGGGGTCTTTGGTGCTAGTACTAGCCCAAAGTA
This sequence comes from uncultured Nostoc sp., assembly GCF_964245575.1. Taxonomy (GTDB): domain Bacteria; phylum Cyanobacteriota; class Cyanobacteriia; order Cyanobacteriales; family Nostocaceae; genus Nostoc. Next base: position 16,454 of record NZ_CAXTNP010000126.1, read on the forward strand.
GCCGTTGTACTGTGGCTCCTTTTGCTGCCAAGGCTTTCCAACGATCGCTCTCGATAATTTTCTTGTATTCCTGGTACGCAATCTTGGCGTTAGCGATCGCTACTTTCCCTTTAACATCTCTTAGCTTTGCTTCCACAGAAATATCATCAACGCCTTTTTTCAACTTAGCATCAATTTTGCCGTCAATGTTGCTATCGATCCGGCTGAGGAAGAAGCTAGCGACTGAAGCAATTTTACTGATGTCTTTACCTTCAGCCAACCGTTTTTCTAAGCCCCGAATATAAGCCCAAGCTGTGTTTATGTAGCTATCTACAGAAAACAGCAACGTAATATTAACATTCATTCCTTCGGCTATTACCTGCTCCACTGCTGGCAAACCAGGTTCTGTACCGGGAATTTTAATCATCAGATTTTCCCGACCAATTTCTTGGAAATAGCGCCGGGCTTCGTTTATTGTTGCTTCAGTATCATGGGCGATAGTTGGCGGTACTTCAATACTCACATAACCATCTAGTCTATTCGAGGCTTCAAAAACAGGGCGTAAAATATCACAAGCATTACGGATATCTGCAAAAACTAGAGATTCGTAAATTTTGTATATCGGTAAGCCAGCACGAACTCCAGCTTCGATATCGGCATCATAAATGACGTTACCTGCGATCGCTTTTTCAAAGATAGCTGGGTTAGAAGTAATCCCAGATATACCTTGATTTTCAACCATATCTTTGAGTTCACCTGATTGAATAATGTCACGGGTCAAATTATCCATCCAGATACTTTGACCGTATTGCTTAATTTCTAGTAGATGATTGGTAGACATAGCTCTAATTTGTTTCACTCCTGTATAGTGATGTTTCTAAGTAAAGTTGGCAAAACGCATCAAATATTGATGGTTACTTTTGCATTGTGGCGTTGCCAATCACTTCTGGCATCGGCCAGCTGAGATAATCTTTAATACATCTTCAAGAAGTGCTATTCTGCATTGCCAATCTTAAATCACCATGATTAACTTTTAATTAATGCCAGATGCTAGACGCATCCTTGATCCTCTTATTACTGTCTTCTAGTGCAGCATGGCAAAAATAACTATCCAGTTGAAAAAGTTTAAAAAGCTTTATTTACAAGCTTCTTTTCTGATAAATTGTGCTTTTTTACACTAGTGTCCGTTTTGAATAAAAGACTCCACCTTTGCTACATCCTCTTTGCTACCAATAATTAAAGGTGTGCGTTGATGCAATTTTTTCGGCACCACATCCAAGATATTTACTAGCCCTGTAGTGGCGCGACCGCCCGCTTGTTCAATCAAAAAGGCTAGAGGAGCGGTTTCATAAAGCAAGCGCAATTTACCTTCTGGGTTTTGAATTGTGCCTGGGTAGAGAAACACGCCGCCTTGAACTAAAATTCTATGGATGTCGCTCACCATTGCGCCGCTATAACGAGCGCTGTAGCCTTCTGTGCGATGAACGTAGCGGATGTATTCTCGAATCGATTCTTCCCACTGCCAGAAGTTACCCTCATTCACGCTGTAAACAGAACCGTGGTTAGGAATTCGGATATTTTCTTCTGTGAGAATAAATTCTCCTAAGCTGGGATCAAGGACAAAGGAATGAACGCCCTTACCTATAGTATAAACCAGCATTGTGCTGGGGCCATATAGAATATATCCGGCAGCGAGTTGCTTACGTCCGTTGGTGAGGAGGTCAGTTGCTTTGCGATCGCTATCAGTTCCTTCTTGTTGGCGAATGGCGAAAATAGAACCTAAGCTGAGATTATTATCAGTGTTGGATGAGCCATCAATTGGATCATACAGCAGAGTATAGCGCCCAATGGGGCAATTTTCCGGGATGTAGTAGGGATTTTCCATTTCCTCAGAAGCCAGGCGACAGACTAAGCCGCTTTGCTTAAAAACTGAGATAAATACATCATTAGCATAGACATCCATCTTTTTGACGGATTCTCCTTGGACATTAACTTCCCCAGTAAATCCGAGAACGCCTTCCATTAAACCAGCGCGACTCATGCGGCGAGCAACCAGTTTGCCGGCCAGGGCGATGCGATTCATCAGCGCACTTAAATCCTGTGCATCTGGCGAAAAACTCTGAAGTTGCTGTAAGACGTGACGGGATAAGGTTGTACAATCACGATCTAGGGATTTGTCTGTAACTTCATTGATAGACAAGTCTAAAGAATCTGGCGCTTTAGCCATTTTTATGTTCTCCGCAGCCACTAGCTGTTAATTGGGTTTTAGTCATGTATGGCAACTTATGGTTGCTGCTTCTATCTTAGAAAGGTAATTTGATAACTTAGATGCGACTTTAGATAAACTAAAGAAATGAATTTTCAGTGACTCCTGCACTCAGAGCATAGATACGTACTAATTCGTCTAATACATCACCAGTATTGAGGAAGTGATTTACCTAAATCAAGCGAATACAGAAAGTTATAAAGGTAGCTAAATCACTGCCTATTATTTGCAACCAGAGCTATCCTGAAGTTATGGCAAAACAGGTCTAAATAGCTAGGCGTAAATAAATTAAAGTTTATAGTAAGGACTTTAGTCCTTCATGTGTAGGGTGCGTTATTGCGTAGCGTAACGCACTTAGACCTACGTATATTTTGGAGTTGTTTCAAAAATCAAATATAAGTCCAAGCGATCGCACTAAACCACTTTATCTTCCATACATTTTTGCAACCGTAAATCTAAGTGGTTATAATATAAAGAGTCTTGGGCGATTAGCACAGGGGTAGCGCACATCCTTCACACGGATGGGGTCACTGGTTCAAATCCAGTATCGCCCACTGAGTAATATCAAAGGTTTCAGCTAACTAACTAATATCTCCTTCAATAGAGTAAGTAGCTCGGCGTAAATAAATTAAAGTTTGTAGTGAGTTAGCGCGGTCTTGGGGGTTTCCCCCATGAGCGGCTAACTTTCCCGTTGGGTAAGGACTTTAGTCATAATAATCCTTGTTTTGAACGATGAATCGCTCACTACGAACTAGGATTTTATTTTATGTTTAAGAGGTTGTTTGAAAAGTAGTTGGCTGTATCTTTGCAGTTATTGATCCCCCCTAACCCACGCCAGTCGTTATAGTTTGCAAAAATAATTGTGATGCAGCTATAACGGTGGATAAAGAGAGGATAACTCAATATTGACAGTGTTAATGCTGGAGAAAGCGCCTTATTTTATTGGTTAACAAATCTCATCAGTTATGGTAGTTGCTAGTTAAGATAAGCAGTGGAAACACTAAATTATCGGAGTAAGGAACGTGGCAAATATTCAGGGCACCTCTGGAAACGACTATCTAGCTGGGACTCAAGGAAGCGATCAAATATACGGCAATGCAGGCGATGACACTCTAATAGGTGGGGCGGGTAATGACTACTTAGTGGGAGAAGCTGGTAATGACATTCTCACTGGTGGTAATGGTAGAGATACCTTTGTCCTGAATTACTCAGGTGGCGGTATTGATACAATTACAGACTTTTCAGTTAGTAATGATATTCTTAAAGTTACTACTTCAACTATTGGCGCTTCTAACTATCTTATAGGTACACGATCATCTCTGAGCAATTCATCTTTGAGCAATTATGAAGTGATTGAAGATGGTGCTATTGACTCTACTAAGTTTACAACTCGTTCACTAACGCTCGGGTCGAGTAACGCTAGCCAATCTGCTAATATTTTTACATATAACGCAAGCACTGGTGCTCTATTTTATTTGAATCAGCAGATAGCCTGGCTACCTCCTAACCTTAACTGGAATACAGCTGTTGTAGTGGCTTCGAAAACTACTAATAATAATGATGAATTAAAAATCTAACTCCCAGCAGAGTTTCCTACTAGAGTTGGGGAGAGCCAAACTCTCCTTACACTGTGTATACACAAGTGAGGGGTTCGCGTTTTGATTACGGAATTGGTGTTCTAGCTGCGATCGCCTTGTTTTGTTTCTTTACCAATCTCATCTGTAATGCTAATTGCTAGTTAAAATCATCAGTATAAACACTAATTTCTCCGGGAGTAAGAAACGTGGCAATTCAAGGCAGCCCTGGAAACGACTATCTAGCTGGGACTCAAGTAGACGATCAAATATACGGCAATGGAGGCAATGACACTCTAATAGGTGCGACAGGTAATGACTACTTAGTGGGAGGAGTTGGTAATGACATTCTCACTGGTGGTAGTGGTAAAGATACCTTTGTCTTGTATTACTCCGGTGGCGGTATTGATACAATTACAGACTTCTCATTTCAGACCGACGTTCTTAAAATTACTAGCGCTCCTATTCCCCCTAGCTATAACATCGTCCCTCCAAAGGAGTCTGTGGATACAGTATCCCCTTCTGGAGCCAAGGCTCTTGATACAACTACAGACTGCTCAGTTAAGGATAAAAATGTTCTTAAAATTACTACCGCTCCTACTGAGATCATGACTAACGCCACCTCTAAAAAGAAGTCTCTACCTGTGATTAAACAAGATGGAATATACGATTATGAGGGCAAGAATATTGATACAATTATAGACTTCTCAGCTGATAATAAAGATGTTATTAAAAATAACACCCTTTCTCTTGGCATCATTCAAAATAGCTCATCAAGTCTAAACAGTGCAAAGACTAATGGATTGAATTCAAGTGCAAGCACACTTCCTTCTTATTTAACATATAACCCAGCCACCGGAGCTTTATTTTATCTTCAGCAGCAGTTAGCTTGGCTACCTCCTAACCTGGACTAGGTTTAAAATTCTCCGGCTGAAATTTTTACAGTGCTGTTGTAACAGGGGATTAGTACTAATCAAAAACCTAACTTTCCAGTAGAGTTACCTAAAGAGGGGTACGGGCAAAGGTTGGCACAAGCACTGCTAAAGTGGTTTCTGTCAATGAAGTTTTCAAGGGTTAGGAGACAAGTTTTGTGAGTTTAAGAAGTTGGTTTGATCGCGGTTGCCACTTAGGATTGTTGGGCTTGGTGATTCTAGTGGGTGCGATTGGAATAGAAGGAGGCGATCGCACATCCGCTCAGGTCACTCCCGATGCCTCTTTGGGAACTAAAGTGGAGCCAACCGACAATGGAACCTACCAAATTACAGGCGGCACAGAGGTTGGTGGGAGAAACTTATTCCACAGTTTCAATCGTTTTGATGTTCCTGATGGAGGAAGTGCCAATTTTCTCAATGACCCAACGATAGTCAATATTTTTTCACGAGTTACAGGGGGAAATCCATCAAATATTCAAGGAGTGATTAGCGCCCAAGGTAAAGCTAATCTCTTTTTAATAAATCCCTACGGCATTATATTTGGAGAAAATGCCACATTAAATATTCCCGGTTCATTTATTGGAACAACAGCAAGTGCGATCCAGTTTACGGGTGGTGGAGAATTTTCCATGACTTCACCCGTCAATCCGCTTAACCCCTTGCTGAGAGTGAATCCTTCTGCATTTCTATTTAATCAAATATCTCAGCCTATTAAGTCGATTCAAGTCAATGAAGCAATGCTATCCGTTCCTGAGAGTCAGAGTTTAGTGCTGTTGGGAGGCGATGTGAATTTAGAAGGAGCCACACTGGACGCTCCAGATGGTCGAGTCGAATTAGGAGGATTGGCAGAAGTAGGAACGGTAGGGTTGAACATTGATAACAACAATTTCCGCTTAAGTTTTCCTGAGAGTGTAGCGCGAGCTGATGTATCTCTTAGCAATCTAACTACAGTAAGTGCTAGTGGTGAAGGCGGTGGTAGTATCCAGGTACAAGGCAGGCACGTTACATTCGCCGATGATTCAAGTATTGCGGTTAATACGCTAGTCTCAAAATCGGGAGGAACATTAGTAGTTAACGCATCGGAGTTGGTAGAACTCTTGGGAGGAAGCAGCCTGGTGACTAACACAGAAGCATCTGGAACTGCGGGAGAATTAAGGATTGAAACTGGGCGGTTGATTGTTCAAGATGGTTCGCAGATTTCAGCTTCCACTTCTGA
>NZ_CAXTNP010000127.1:0-22361 GCF_964245575.1 uncultured Nostoc sp.
ATTGAATTCGGGCAGTCGTTTATTGAATTCGGGCAACCTCCAATAATTTACATAAATCTATTTAATGCTTTTGTAGCAAATAAATTAATTTATACTGAATATGCGGGTGTCAATTAACCCTAATTCTGTCTATCCTAATGCTGTACAGTTCAGGGTAGAAGTCAGTTTTTATCCTGGCGCATTATTAATAACAGTAAAGTGATTTATGTCACGTCCAAAACGTGGGTCTAAAGTACTTGATAGAGCACAGCGTCGGATTGCGGCTTTGAAATCGATCAGTCCCACCTTTTATGAAAATAAAGAGTCTCAAATTAAGAATTTTGCAATAAGTTTAAAGTACTCTGCCAAAACTCTAGTTACGGAAAATCAATATTCCGTGCTAACTCTTATAATAGATAAATGACTAAAGTTGGTAACTATCCTGCGGAGCATGATTTCAGTGGTGTTTTCGCTTATCTTGGATAGCAGAACACTACGATCGCACCTGAATCTAACATATATACTGTAATCGTTAATGGACGGCAAATCGAAGGAGTGTTTGACACTAGTAGGATGCACAATAGCACAGTCATCACATTGTTTCCATTTAACTACCTGCTAAAGCTGACAAACTCCTAAAAACAGAAAAATAAGCAATAAAATGAACGAATTACAAGCAATTTTAGAAGGTTTCGAGTCAAGTAAAAAAAAAGGTGAAATCACTTTCCTTGCCACTGTAGTCAAAACTCAAGGTTCAACCTATCGCCGACCGGGTGCTAAAATGTTGATGACAGATACAGGTCGGATGATTGGAACAATCAGCGCTGGTTGCTTGGAGAATGACGTATTTGAGCATACTCAACAACGAATGTCGGACGGCGAAGCAATTGTTGTGACTTACGATAACACCGCCTCGGAAGATATTCTTTGGGGCTTTGGTCTGGGGTGCAATGGCACAGTGCAAGTTCTGATCGAACGTCTTGAAAAAGAAAGTTCACCGAATGCGATCGCTTTTACACAAGAGTGCTTTCATAAAAAACATTTGGGTGTTATTGCTACAGTCTTTGCTTTTGAAGATGGGGTAGATGTAAAACCTGGGTCGCGCTTACTGCTGTATCCAGATGGTAAAATTATTACTGACATCAAAGATTCAAATTTAATTCAATCTTTGATTGCAGATACTCAAGCAGCTTTTACTAATCAAAAGTCAAGCGTAAAAAACTATCAGTTACCTTTAGGCAGTGCCGAAGTTTTTATTGAAGTCATCCAACCACCCACGCCTTTAGTAATATTTGGTGCTGGTTATGATGCTGTACCCGTAGCACAGTTTGCTCAAGCATTAGGTTGGGACGTTACTGTAGTCGATTGTCGAGCTAATGAGGCAACTAAAGGGCGATTTCCAATCGCTTGTGATGTGATTCTTACTCGGCGAGAAATTGTAGATAAACAGGTATTTATAGATGCCAACACAGTTGCTGTGGTGATGACGCATAATTATCTTGATGACCTGGAAATTTTGAAAACGTTGCTGCCATCTCCTGCACGCTACATAGGGGTTTTAGGCCCAAAGGCGCGTACTGAAAGATTGCTTGAAGATTTAGGTTCGCAAAAAATAGTTTATACTGCTGAACAATTAACCAGATTGCATGGCCCGATTGGGATTGACATTGGAGCAGATACACCTGAAGAAATAGCGATCGCCATTATTGCAGAAATTCAAGCAGTGCTAAAAAACCGCAATGGTAATTTTTTAAGAAATCGCAATCAACCAATTCACCAATACGATGAAAGCAGCTCAAACTTGCTACTCACCACATAGTTTTTATGACTACTATAGACAATGAAAAATCAACCATAGCGATTATGATTCTTGCAGCTGGTGCATCTACACGGATGGGTACACCTAAACAACTATTGCTTTACCAAGGACGTAGTTTGTTGCAATATATTACAGACATGGCGATCGCTTCAGTTTGTCAACCTGTGGTAGTAGTACTTGGAGCAAATGCAGAACAGATTCATCCCCAAATCGAGCAACTTCCCGTTACAGTAGTTAAAAACTTGGATTGGGCTTGTGGAATGAGTGCTTCAATCAAGAGCGGTATTGAATTTTTAAATAATTTTCCGCAACAAATAGAAGCAGTAGTTATTACACTTTGCGACCAGCCATTTGTTTCTCACAAACTTATTAATCAACTTGTTGATGCATATTATTCGACAAAAAAACCGCTCATTGCTTGTGAATATGCAAATACATTAGGTGTACCTGCTCTATTTAGCCAGATATTTTTTTCAGAACTTGCTGCTTTGAAAGAAACTTCAGGAGCAAAAAGAGTTATTAATAATAACCTTAATGAAGTTTTTTCTATTCCATTTCCACTAGGCGATATCGATATTGATACACCAAAGGATTACGAACAATTGCTATCAATTCCCACGCAAAACTAACTTATTGCACTGCTATAATATCCCTGGTTTGCCGCCAGTTGAAGAAGAATTCAGAAGCAAAGCCGGAGACGCTCCGCCTCCGGTCATAAAAGTGGGGGATTCAAACCCGCCACTTGGTTACTTAGGAACTTTGCACTGTGCTTGAGTCTCAAACTCCTAAATACTGATTAGACAGTCAGGGGGTTTATTGTGCGTTAATAGCTAAACAGAGTAAATTTTACGCGTTAGCCTAAGCCAAAGAGGCAAATCCCTAACTTAGGCTAATCGTCTAAGAAGCTGTAGACTGTAATTTTTCTAGTCGTGCCAGCACTTCTGAACTGTGAATGGTTGGGTTGACTTTGACAAAAGTCTCGCGCAAGACGCCCTGAGGATCGATGATAAAACTGTGGCGCATTGATAAGAAGCCGACCCACGAACCGTAAGCTTTACTTACTGAACCATCGGTGTCAGCCAACAACGGGAATTTTAGTCCCTCTGAATCACAAAATTTGGCGTGAGAATCAATGTCATCAGCACTTACGCCAATAATCTGTGCGTTTTTTTTGAGATATTGGGGTAAGTCTTGCTGAAAACGGCGAGCTTCTATAGTACAACCAGAGGTGAAGTCTTTAGGATAAAAGTAGAGGACTAGCCACTTACCGCGCGAGTCAGAGAGGGAAATTTTGCCATCACCTGTATTGGTTGGCAAAGTAAACTCTGGTGCGGGTTGATTAATAGCAGGAAGTTTACCACCAAGAGCGTCAGCAGCAGGGGTAAAATTCAGCCAGCTGATCAAAGAAATACAGCTGGCAAATAATATGCTTAAAAAAGTGCGGCGGGAAATCATGGTGAAAACCAGAATTACAACTTTACACAAGTTTACAATTCTTGGTTGCTGCTAATCTCACTTTAAATGAGATTCGGGTGGGGTATCTATGCTTTCGATGTATTGGCTATCTAAGAGAAAGGCTCCCCTAGTAAAGCGAATACCCCAATATCCACCAGGTCTGCGGTCAATGACTATACCCTCTTCGCCAATGTGAATTACATCGGGCGGGCGCAGCATGGGCATAGGTTCAGCAGTTTTGACGTAGGGCGGTAGCGCCACAACCCGGACTTTACTACCAATTGCGAATTCTTTAGACATCTTAATCAAGCTAGGAGTTTTGAATTAACTCATAACTCATAACTAGCTTGAAAGTCTACTAAATTGGGCATGGGAATAAATAGGGAAAGGGAAAGGGAAAAATTTCATCCCCTTTCCGCATCTTCTGCAAGAAGTCTATTAATTTTTGACTATGGAAAACAATGTTTAGACATTAGTCAAGTTAGCTGTTTTTTGAAAAATTATTATTGGGGATTGCCTTATTGACGGCGTGAAGGAGCATTTTGACGGAATTGCTCTAATTTTTGGCGCTGTTCGGGGGTCAAGACTGCTTGAATCTGTTGTTTTTCAGACTCCCGGATTTGTCGGATTTGGGTTTTCTGTACTTCACTCAGATTTAAGTCAGCATAACCACCCTTTCCTCGACGTTGACCTGTTTGCCCCTGTGCCTTACGCGCTTGCCACTCAGCCCGACGTGCTTGTTTGGCTGCCTCTAATTTTGCCTTTTGTTCTGGGGTGAAAACTGCCTCCATTTTGGTACGGCTATCACGCTTAATTGCCTGAATTTGGGTTTTTTGAGAATCTGTTAGACCCAATTCTTTCCAAGGGCCCCTTTCTTTTTGTGGGGTTTGTGCAAGTAACACGGGTGAAGGAGAGGCTGTTTGGGCGTTAACAGCAAAGGAGGTTGCAGTTAAAGTTAGAGCGATCGCTCCAGCGACTAACGATAATGCTTTGAGTTTCATTACTTATCTGGTGGGTTTTTCCTGGTTGGATGCCACTATCATAATAATTTATCTTTAGTAATCACATGAGGAGAAAGTCATGGTTCTACCCATGACTTTAGTCATGATTGAATTTTGACAAATATGATTGACAATAAATAGTTAGGAGTTATGAATAATATTTTTTTTAATTATGATTAATTTATAAATGTTTGTTTCGCTTATTACATAATCTTTTTACACCATACATTTACTCTTAACTATTCACTCTGCAAAAATTTTAAATGGCGGAAACTATCGCTAATATATCCGAAATTTCTAACTCCTAACTTATAACTCATTCATAACTGGAGCGAAGCGGCTGATGAATTCTCCAATTCAAATTAAGAAACATCCTTTTCCGTCTCTACTTTATCTAGAGTGGACACTATTAGCGATTACTGCATTGACGGCAGTTATACCACCTCCGTTACGGCGATTTCCTCACAAGCCTCCAGAACTATCAATTTGTGGTATATATCCAGACTTATCAATTTGTAATATATTGCCAGATTTGTCAATTTATAGTCTGATTATTTTTGCGTTAATGGGCTTAAGATTACCCAAGAGTAACCAGATAACTAAGGTAATCTACACAGCTATTGAAATTTTATTGATTTTAATGACTGGACTTTTTGGTGAGAGATTTGCTCGCCTTTTCCCCTTTCTATATATAATTTTAGTAACTCGTAGTTGCCTGATTTTTAAATTACCTGGGCGTTTATTCGTTACAACTTTATCATTTAGCTTATTTTTAATTACTACACAACTCAAATACCAGTTATTCAATTTTCAAACATCACCACAAGCACAAGAACGATATCGATTTCTGATTTTGAATTCCTCGCTAGTATTTGGCTTAAGTTTAGTTTTTGTATTGTTGATGATGAATGCAGTATTATCTGAACGGCATAGTCGAGAAAAGCTAGCGATCGCTAATGAAAAACTGCGCCAATATGCCATGCAAATTGAAAATCAAGCTACTTTAGAAGAACGTAACCGTATTGCTCGTGAAATACATGATTCATTAGGACATTCTCTAACTGCTTTAAATCTGCAATTAGAAACAGCTTTAAAACTATGGCAATATAACCCAGGTAAGGCTGAAACATTTCTAGCAACAGCAAAGGAATTAGGTTCAAAAGCGCTAAAAGATGTCCGCCAATCTGTTTCTACTATGCGTTTGAATCCCTTACAAGAACAATCTTTAGAACGGGCGATCGCTAGTCTTTCAGAAAACTTTCATCGCTCCAATGGTATTTTACCAATTTATCAAATCAACCTGGAATATCCTCTACCACCTGAAATAAACACCGCTATTTACCGGATTACTCAAGAATCTTTGACTAATATATCTAAATATGCGGATGCCACAGAGGTTAAACTAGAACTCGCTACCACTAGAGGCAATTTGCGATTGATAATTCAAGATAATGGTAAAGGTTTTGATTTAGGGCAAAATACTACTGGTTTTGGGCTTCATAGTATGCGCGATCGTACTTTAGCACTTGGAGGTGAGTTTAATATTAATAGTGCTCCTGGTTCTGGTTGTAAAATTACAGTTAATATTCCCTTAACGAGGTTGATATAATGATTAAAGTGCTGCTGGTAGATGACCAAGGTTTAATTCGTCAAGGATTAAGAGCGTTATTAGAATTAGAACCAGATTTAGAGATAGTGGGAGAAGCAGAAAACGGTGAACAAGCAATTAATTTAGTTGCTGAATTTCAGCCAGATGTAGTATTGCTAGATATCAGAATGCCCATTATGGATGGAGTTGCAGCGACGCGAGAAATTCAAAAACGTTTTGGCAAAACTAAAATTTTAGTACTGACGACTTTTGATGATGATGAATATGTATCAGCAGCGTTGCAAAATGGGGCTATGGGTTATTTATTGAAAGATACACCCTCAGAAGAATTAGCTGTTGCTATTCGTGCCGTTTATAAAGGATATACTCAATTAGGCCCAGGTATAGTTAAAAAGCTGTTAACTCAGTTTTCTAATGGTACACCAACCCAGTCACCGCCTGTACCGTCTAGTTTAGCTGAACTTACTCCGAGAGAAAAAGAGGTTTTGCAGTTAATAGCTACAGGCGCTAGTAACCGAGAAATTGCTCAACAACTCTACATTTCTGAGGGGACTGTAAAAAATCATGTTACGAATATTTTAAACAGGTTGAATTTGCGCGATCGCACTCAAGCTGCTATTTGGGCAAATACATATTTATCCTATTTGAATTAGCCAAGTTAAATAATTCGTAATTCTTCGCCGAACTACTTATACAATGGAAAAATTATAACTTACGCATTGATAAAGTAGATAAAAAATGCTTGAATAAATCTAGAAAAAGCAGGCGTTCGCTAAAAATTGCGAACTTGCCATTATTTGCGATCGCTGATCACTTTAAGCAGACTGATCGTTAAGCTTGAAACTAAAACTGTATAGTGGACTACATAATATAAATGTAGTATATAGATGAGTCTTGATTATGCTTAATTGTTTTATGGAAGTGATTTTGGGTGATATCACAAAGCTAGAAGTTGATGCGATCGTCAATGCTGCAAATACTAGTCTGCTTGGGGGTGGTGGCGTAGATGGAGCGATACACAAGGCATCTGGATCAGACCTAGTTGATGAGTGTAGGTCACTTAGAGGATGTAAAATTGGCGATGCTAAACTAACCAAAGGATATCGCTTACCTGCAAGCTTCATCATTCATACTGTAGGTCCAGTATGGCAAGGAGGTAATCACGGAGAATCTGAACTTCTAGCTCAGTGTTACTATAAATGTATGCAAATTGCCGCAGATAAAGAGTTTAATAGTTTAGCATTTCCTTGCATTAGTACTGGCATTTATAAATATCCTAAAACTTTAGCAGCTGAGGTGGCAGTGAAAATATGCGATGAACAACTACAAAAGAATGGTCGTCCCCAAAGAATAATTTTTTGCTGCTATGACTCAGAAAACTATGGAATATATACGAATATTTTAAGACTTACGCATTGACAGAAGTAAACGAATACTGGTTAAATAAATTACTTTTAAACCGAGAATCATAGAGTATGACACTTGCTTGGGAAGGTTTTATGACGTGAGCAACGTGTCCCTGGTACAGAAAGAAAAAACAAGATTTTTCGAGTTACTTTGAAAGGACTACTCCTAAAATAAGTTTTTTGATAGCTTATTTAAATAATTCCAAACATTCATTTTTTAAAATGCCTCTTGTGACTTTGATGTTGCTAAAGGACTTAGCGATTACCTCTTCACAAGATATATTAATTTGTGATTGATTTACCAAAATTAAATCTTGAATTGAAACACCATATACAATTTCTGATAAACCACTCCAAACACAAGCAGTTGCACACATCGGACAAGGTTCGCCAGTTGTATATATGCTATAACCTTCTAAAGAGGGGTTTTTAAGTTTAGCTGTTAAACTACGAATGACGTTGATTTCTGCATGGGCTGATGGATCGTTGTCTCTTCTAACAGTATTATGAGCTACAGCAACGACTTTGTTATCTTTAACAATCACTGCACCGTAAGGCGCATCGCCTTCTTTTGCTTGTGCCAATGCTAAACGCATAAAATATTCTGGGTTCATATAAGCTGGAGTTAACGTAAGGATAATGGTTAATAATATCGTATTTCAAATGCTATAACTGGGAATTAAGATGTATTAATGGTCGAATATGTTACTGAGCAGACAAGAAACAGAATTTTACTTAAAAGACCTGGAAACACCAATAGGTAAAGCCATTAATTTAACACTTGCCTCTTTGGTGCTAATATCATCAGGAATTTTTGTGGCAGAAACATATAATATTCCTGATTATATGCGGTTTGAGTTGAATGTAGCTGATACTGCGATCGTCATCATTTTCGCGGTGGAATATTCACTCCGCCTGTGGAGTGCGGAAAACAAAATTAAGTATATTTTTAGCTTTTATTCGATTATTGACTTAATGGCGATTTTGCCATTTTTTATAGGAATGGTGGATATTAGCTTTATCCGCCTACTCCGATGGTTTCGGATTTTACGATTAATCAGATTTATAGATAGAAAAATTTTATTCGCCACTATCAGCACCGAAGACGGGATGATTTTTGCGCGAATATTATTTACATTATTTGCAATTGTTTTTATTTACTCTGGCTTAATTTATCAAGTTGAGCATCCGGTTAATCCTCAAAATTACGGTACATTTTTGGATGCTTTTTATTTTTCTGTTGTCACAATGACAACTGTGGGATTTGGCGATGTTATTCCAATTTCTGAATTAGGCCGCTTGCTAACAGTACTGATGATTTTTACAGGAATTGCACTGATTCCTTGGCAAGTGGGGGATTTAATTAAGCGCGTGGTGAAGACTGCTAATCAGATAGAAACAGTTTGTTCAGGTTGTGGTTTGGCTTTCCATGATGTAGATGCTGGGTTTTGTAAAAGGTGCGGGACTAAGTTACCTAGTCGCAGGGTTAATTGAGACGCGATCGCTAGCTGCATGGCAGAGATACAGCAGATTGCAGGTAGATAGAGTACGCTAAAGTGAGTGCATCAAAGCTTAAAAATAGGTTGATAAGACATCTCCGAAAACAATCAAAGCCTTTGTGTGGCTAGGCTATAGGACATAAATGCAAACATCCTAAATTAGCTAGGATATACGAAAAAATAAGGCTTTGAGATATTTATTGTTGATATAGCAATCCTAAATGAGATTGTAAAAATTATCGTAGACGCGTAGCGGCTTGCCGCAGGCTACCGCCAAGTCGCCAAGAGCGCCAAGAGAAGAAGGAAAGAAGTTTACGAATCATTTAGAACTGCTATAATTAAGCAAAAATATATAGTTATGTATGCTCAATGGCATCTCGTAAACAATCAAACTGAAGAAAGTTTTTTGCGGATTCGACTTTTTAAATAAGACCAGCATTTCTCAATCTTGTTAAGGTCTGGAGAATAATTATTAATTAAACAGTAGAACTGAGGAAAGACGGTTGGGGTAAGCTATTCTCAATAGTTGATAACCGATTCCGGCTGTTCCCATAAACAAACTAGGGATGTAAGCATCTTTAGGAAAATGGTGAGAAAGGTAAAAATAACTTGTTTGTTGTGTTCTTGCAATAAGCGAGGACGCTTGCTTTTTGACTGTTTGAAGTAAGTCTGGGCGTGATAGTTGTTGGGCTGCTACTAGTAGAACCTCCGTTCTGCCAAAGTTGCCACAGCAAATGTTATCCACCCCCTGCAAACCAGATTGTTGTGTCTTTTTTAAGGCAACTTCAATCTCTTGCCGGATTTCAGGCGTATCGAGAATCTTTAAACTACCTAAGCGTGCTAGTCCGATGCCAGGAGCGCCATGACACCAGCTCCTAGCAGTGAATGAGGTTTTTTCCCACCGCAAGTCAGGCCAGTTTATGGCTTCTGAAGAAAACACGCTGCGCTCGTAGGTGATCGCTTCTTGAGCAGCTTCTAGAAATGCTACATCAGAAGTGGTTTCATATAACTGTAGCAAGGCGTAAACAATGCCAGCAGCACCGTGAGAAAATCCAGTCAACAGTTTTCCATTTAAGGTTGCCCAGGTTCTAAGTCCAGCATCGCTTGGCGTACGGTTATTTAGTAAATGATGACCACAGATAATGGCTTGCTCTAAAACCGTTGAGTCCGTAGTAGCCTTATATAAGGTTAATAATCCCAAAATAGTACCCGCAGCCCCTAACATAACGTCCAAGTCATTATCGGCAGCAATGCACTCTGGTGTGATTAGCAAAGCTGCTATTTTGGCATCTTGCAAAAGTGCTGGTTCACCTAGCAATTGACTGATTCGCACTAGACCGTAAAGGATTGAGCCTATCCCCATAGCTCCACCAATACCAATTCGCTTGATGATTTTTTGCCCAAATTTAGGGTTTGAGTTGTGCAAAACCTTGCCAATGGGCTGCAAAGCTCCCACGGTCAATTTGCGAAATCGATTATCGCCAGTAACTGCTTCCAATGCAGCTAGAAATAATGCCACTCCACACCTTCCGTCATACAAACCAAACTCCATTGGCTGAAGTTGGAATCGCTGTGCTTTTATAATATGTGCAAATGTAATCCAGTCAACACTACCTTCAGCAGAGCAAATTGCTCGTTTCTCAAGGTCTAAGGCGATCGCAATTGCCTGCTGCACTATCTCTTCTGTTATTAAAGGAGTGACAGCATCGAGATTTAAACCAACGTTCTCAGATAAGGATGAACTGCTGACCTCGTTAGCGGTACGCGAATACAATGACCCCTTAATAAAACCAATCTGTTTTTCTAAATCTTCATCATTGAGATTGTTCAGACAAGCAATGACACGATTCAAACTAGGTTCCTTAAAATATTTTTCAACCGTCTCATTGG
Source organism: uncultured Nostoc sp. (assembly GCF_964245575.1). Taxonomy (GTDB): domain Bacteria; phylum Cyanobacteriota; class Cyanobacteriia; order Cyanobacteriales; family Nostocaceae; genus Nostoc. Next base: position 10,659 of record NZ_CAXTNP010000127.1, read on the forward strand.
GGGCGAGCGTCAAAGCATCGCTGTCTGGATAAGATGTGAATAGAGGAATATCCATCTGCTCCAGCGCCTGCTCCTCTATTTTCAGTAGTGGCCAAAATGAACATTTGGAGTCTGATGAAAGCATTGCTCTGCTAAGAACGTCGAGCTGAATGCTTCTATCAACACCGTCCCGCAAATATTTTGGGTTAAGCGTTTTTTCCAGAATAGAATGATAAGTTTGAGTGTTGCGGAAAATAAAGCGAGTTGGCTGATGTGCTAGAGCTTTCAAGGGACTATGCGAAGCTAATATTAATTCTCTGTATTCCACAAAGAAACGGTACATTTGCTGAAAACCATGAATAAGGTCTTCAGTATAATGACTAAATGGCAGAGTTACACCATTCAATGAAGGTAAATTGGTTTGCAGGGGAGTTTTTCCATACTCATAACTGGACATCATGCTATCAGTGTTAATGTTATTCCACTTCAACACGTGAAAAGATGTCTGCTGTTGACCAACTCCTCCTAACCCGCTGAAATCAAAACTCTCGCCTGTAAGTCCAAACTCCCAATGTGGCAATAAACCAGTGCGTAGTACAGAATCTTGAAGCTGCCAATTTCCTAGAGATTCGCTCCCTGCATTAACATCTTCCCAGACGCGATGCTGCAATAGCGCTTCCATATCAATCAGGACAGGGTGTTTTCCGCAAGCAATAATATTTTCAAAATGGCAGTCGGTTGCTTGCAGGACATACAACAAACATAAAAGCATACCGGCTCGGCGATAGTATTGCTTGACTTCTTGTTCATCTTTACAAACTAAAGGCTCTACAAACTCAACCCAGCCATGAGTTGAATGGTTTATTACTTTAAGTAACTTGAATGGTAAAGGTACATCGTGCTGATTAAACCAAGCTAGTAAGTTAAAATACGCTGACTCAATAGCTAAATTCCTGGGTTTATAAATCAGGTTTAAGCCAGATGCAAAGGTTATCTTGATAACTGAGCGTCCACCTCTATGTAAATCAGAGAGACTAGGTTTTACAGCAACAACTTGACCCAGCTCTTTTTCTGGTTGAAAAGTTGTCTGAATTTCAGACCAATCTGATGCTAGTCGAAGAATAAATTCAAGAGTGGCATCAACCCACAAATCAGTTGCGGTTGCAGCCAGTCTGGCTAATACACTATATTCTTGGAAAAATGAGAGCAGACCTCCTTTCAACATATTTTTAATAAACTTTCTGTAAAGCTGTTTTGAATGACTGCCAGAAAGTTGCCCAAGCACACCAACTAATGTATGCTGCGTAAAATTACGAAAAATTGAAAACTCTAAGTATAGTGATTGCGAACAGATATAAGACAGTTGTCGTAAGAGGCCGAGTTCTAGCAGTGCGTATGATTCTTCTGAAAGAAGATGGTAACTGGAACCAGCACGAGCTATTAACTTTTGTCTGGCAAGATGAATAAATGACAAAAAAACTTCTTGAAAAGGTATGGAGTTTTGAGGATAAAAAAAACGGTGTTTATTAAAAGTACTTTCTTCTAAAGTTTCCAAGCTAACGAATTCAGTGGCTTGTATGACTTCGTGTAAAGTTTTCATCCAAGTTGGTAAATGCTGCTCATCAGTTATGCGCTTAGAGCCAAGCGCTCGACGTACTTTACTTATATTAAGACCATCTAATGCAAGACGCTTTTCAAATTTATCTTGGTTTCCCTGAGCAACAACCTGACACCACTCTTCAATCCTAGCATTAACAATGTCATCCTTTTCTTGAGCTTCATTGAAAAAAAATCCACTGCCAAGACGTTCAGTAATTGTGCTTGCTTTCTCTACTAGTTTAACTAAATCTTCTTTAAAAGGTAAAATCATATACATATTTAACAATTCTGTTGTCAAAATTTTTTGGGTGTAAAAAAACCGTGGGGTTAGATTTGCTTATGCAACGATTTCAAACACTTTGACATTGATGTTGATTTGTTTTAAAATTAATAAATAAGAGGATATCTAAACAGTAGAAAGCTCTTTGGCTTGGAGAGTGAGGAAAGCTTTTTTACCGACGTTTAGGAGCAACTCTACAGCCTTGTGAAGCAACTAGTCTACAGTGTTGGTACTGTTGACAGCCAAAAAAATGATTAGACATCCTCTGAGAGTTAATGACTATGTGGTTGCTACAACAAAGTAGCCAGGAGCAACAATTGAGCCTTGCCTATTAATCTACACAAAGCCCAGTCCAAAGGACTTTGAAGCTACAGCCACCAGCGACTGCTTCCAATTCTTCTTCACTCAACTCTGCATTTGCTGAATTACTCTCAATATTTTGAGGAATCACCAAGTAGAGGGAGTTTGTAGGCTGTTCAAACACCTTGACTTCATAGTATTCTGGAAACTCTACCCCTAAAATCTCTTTTACCGTTGCCTTAGGATTACTTAGCAGCTTTTGCTTAAATGTTGCATCTTTGTGGGTACGGGCAATTAATTCTCTTTCCAGAGCGTGTTTGCTCATTCCATCACTAGGTTGTTGATTAATTTCTGACATTTGAGTATCTCCTGTAGTTTGAGTTAGTTACATTTTCCGCTGCACCAGAAAGTTATTATAAGCTATCTGATGCAGTGGTTTACTATTTATTATGTTGCATCCAACAACACCCGATTACAATGCACTATTTTTCAGTCATACTCACATTTTTTTGTTAATACTCGTTCTTTATTTTGGTTTTAGTATAGCTTGCTCTGTTTGTACCTTGAATAATTACAATAAATTTATTCAGATCGTGAATCGTCTGATTTTGTCTTGTAAACTCTTATATTTGATAGATTTGTTCTCGGATAAGCCTTTTGTGATAAAAACTAAAAAATTGCCAGTATTACTGAAAAATAGTGCATTGTCACGGGCTGTATGCATTTGCTAGACTTAATTAAATATTCATGCATTCTTACATTATTCACTAACACGAATATTGTCCTGTCCGCTTTTTTTTAGAGTTAAAAAACTTAGTAAGAATAGTGGTGAATTATGGAAATTCACCACTATGGGACATGCTTTTCTATTTGTAGAAACGCGAGATTCTAAGATTCTTATGATCCCTTTGCTTTGGAACCCATACGGCGAAGGGAATACTCTTGTAAGGCTAAATAAATCCAAAAACTGAGAGAGTAACATCTATGCAAATAACTACAAAGAAGTATTACTAACTTAGGTGACAAACCTTTCCCCGTAACTACCTAAACACCTTGCGATCGCATTTCCTCATACCGTATATGAAGGAGGTGGTGCATTACCAAGTAGTTCACGCTAAAATAATCATTCTCTGGCGATCGCTCAAGGATTGAGAATATAACCAATGTCTAACCTCAACCTCATTTCCGAATATAAAAGCTTTGGTGGCAAACTCGGCTTTTACAGTCATTCCTCCTCAACTTGTAACGGTGAAATGCGCTTTGCTGTCTATCAACCACCACAAGTAACTCAAAAATCTGTGCCGATTCTCTATTTCCTCTCTGGGTTAAGTTGCACAGAAGAGAATTTTATGGTGAAGGCGGGAGTGCAGCGCTTTGCAGCTGAGTACGGTTTGATATTGGTTGCACCAGATACGAGTCCGCGTAATACTGGCATTGCAGGTGAGGATGATGACTGGGACTTTGGCACAGGTGCGGGCTTTTATGTTGATGCTACAGAAGAACCGTGGCGTAAAAACTACCAAATGTATAGTTATGTCGTCCAGGAATTACCTGCTTTAATTACTGCAAACTTCCCCACACAACCTGAAAAACAAGGTATTTTTGGTCATTCGATGGGGGGACATGGGGCGCTTGTCTGTGCAATGAGAAACCCAGAACTTTACAAATCTGTATCAGCTTTTGCACCGATCACTGCACCTATGCATTGTCCTTGGGGTCAAAAGGCTTTGGGTGGTTATCTTGGCAACAATCAAGAAAGTTGGCGTGCTTATGATGCTAGTGAATTAGTCAAGGAAGTAGGATATCACAGTTCGATTCTGATTGACCAAGGGACTGCTGATAAATTTTTAGCTGAACAATTAATGCCTGAAGTGTTTGAGCAAGCTTGTGCAGATGTTAACCAGCCGCTAAACTTGCGTTATCAAGAAGGCTATGACCACAGTTATTATTTCATTGCCAGTTTTATTGAAGATCATATCCGCCACCATGCGTTAGCGTAGCTTACCGTAGGTATCGCTTTATTAATTACAGCAGTTTTCATCTATTTAGACCCCACATTTCTATAGGATTCCGGCGTTGCATAATATAAAGATGAATTGAGGTCATCTACTGTGCAATGTCCATACTGCGGGTCTACAGAAATTCGCATTAGACGACATAAAATTATCAAAATAACGTGCACCTTATAGAACAAAGAAAAATTACTCAGACGAACGCCTAAGAGATTGACAATACTACCCCAACTTTTGATTGTTGACTACAATTAATTCACAGCATCTTTTACTTTGCGTTTTTTCAAAAAATCGGACATAAATGGTCTTTCAAAGATTAAGTAAAACAAATAGGCAATAATTAATGATAGTGGTAGAGCCACTACATACAATACCAATATAAACTTAACTGGTGACATTTGAAGATTTGAAAGTAAATGTTCTACCACTGTTATTATAACTGCGTGAGTAAGATACAAACTGTAAGAAAATGTTCCTAATGCAATTGCCCAACGAGTTTCAAAAAGCCGTAAAATAAGCGATTTTTTACCTTCAACTACAAGTTTAGTACAGTAAATGAGTAAACAAGCTGCTGCTAATCCACAAATATAATCGTAAATCCATTCTTCTATTTCTTGATTAATTATCAATCCAATAAGAAAGAAGATAATTACAAATACACTCCAAGGTAACGATTCCCTCATTGCTACTAACTTGGGTTTTTGAGAGAATCCAATATCTGCTGCTGCCATACCCAAAGCAAATAAACCGAGAAACCAAGGATGAACTGGCTCCATAAGTTTATTCCAAAGATAAAATGGTAATAAGCTAATTAAAAAAGTATTAATAACAGTATAAAATAAGCCAAAACGCCGCCATATAGGTAGCAGAAAAAGTGGAAAGATAAAGTATATCTGCCACTCAACAGCGACACTCCACATAGGTGCATCAATAGATTCAAGTGTGTCAGAAGTAAAATCATGAACGAGTAGCAGATGAGTTATCACGTCAATCGGAGAAAAGAAAGGATTAAAACCATCTTCAATTTCTGGCAATTGATGCCATTGAAAATTGAAAAATTTAATCAGTCCTAATATAATAACTGCTACTATTAGGCTAAAAACAAGAGCCGCATAGTAAGGAGGTAAAATTCTACGCACTCGCCGTTGGATATAATTCCATAAACCTCCAGAAAGATAAACACTTTGCGAACGGGTTACAGGTAGCATAAGAACGTAACCGGAAAGTACGATGAAAATAACTACAGCAAAAGTTCCATAATTGACAGTTTTACCTATTAATTGCAAAAATATAGGCACTTGCCCCATGTATCCTGATAGATGATACATTACCACATACAGAGATGCCAATCCACGTAAGCCGTCTAAGTAATGAAGACGCAATCTTTGTTCACCAGATTTACCAGATTTTAACACTTCCATTGGAGAACTTGAGTCATTAATTGTATTCATTCAATAATCAGCCTACCAATCAAAGGAGTAGTTGGTTAGTAAACCACGTAATTTTTTATATAGTTATCGGAAATTACCCTTATCAATAATTCAATTTACGAGTGTTCGATTAACAGCTTGCTTTAAACCCTTTTGACCAAATTTTCAACAAACGCCTAAAACTCCAAAAACTTTTGTTTTTCACGTCTCTATGTCTCTAACACCTCCGGTTGTGTCAGATATACTGGCTCAATGTCACTAAAATCGAGGCCGACTTTTGCCAGCGATCGCACAAGCATATAATGGGCGCTTAAGCCTTTGTCAAAAGCTATCTTCTTACCCTTCAGGTCGGCCAGGGTCTAAATTGGCGACCGATCCAAAACTATACATTGATTGCTGCTGATAAACTACATCCCCACGAAGCCGCAATTTTAACCAGTTTCTCAAATTCGTAATCATCCAGAACCGATGAATCCCCAACTCTTAGCGTTTTGGAGCTTACCCACAGATATATAATTGGTTAAACTTTGTTTTTGAATAAATAAATATGAGTGATTTTGACCATTCTAAGCATCGAAAAGACTATATCATCCTTTTAATAATTTGGTTGATAGCATTAGCTATAGATAGAGCTTGGTTTTTATTAGATGAATCGATTCCATCCTACGATCAAAGCGCACACTTAACAACAGCATTACATCATTATAGAATTTTTCAAAACTTCAATATCTTCTCAGGAAATTGGTGGTTATCTCTGTGGCAATTAACTCCAAATTATCGCGCTCCTTTTGTATATATTTGCACCGTCCCATTTTTGATATTGTTTGGACGTGGATATGACCAAGCAAGTTTGGTCAACTTATTATATACTGCGATGATTATACTTTCAGTATATCATTTAGGTAAATTTTTATTTAAAAACCGAAAAGTTAGCATAACTGCCAGCATATTTTGCCTGTTATTTCCTATTTTGGGATTTATGCGGACAGATTATTTATTAGATTATGGTTTAACAGCAATTGTTACAGTAACTTTCACAATCTTGACAATTTGGAAAGATAGTTATACTGGGTTTTTATCATGGGTATTAACTATCATCTTGGGCGGAGGAATAGGTTTAATATTGTTAACTAAACCTACAGGGTTTATTTTTATTTTAGTTCCTAGTATTTTGACATTAATTATTTTTATTAGAAAACGTAAATTTATCAAGCTAATTCAAACTTGCTCATCTTTGATAATAGCTTGGTTAATTTGTAGTTTTTGGTATGGCTTAAATTGGTTAACAATTATTACATCGGCATTAAACGCTAACCAAGTCGGAAAAGGGGAGGGTGATCCTTCTCCCACAACTATTGCTGGATGGTTATACTATCCACAGATGATTCCAGAAAGCGTTGGTTTACCAATATTATCTGTGAGTATTGGCATTTTATTGGTTTATCTGATTAAATATCAATTTAATACTGATTCAATTTCAGTAAATCTCCATAAATCGGCTCGAATTTGGTTATTAGTTACCTTAGTAAGTAGCTATATAATTTGTTCTTTGGGCACAAATAAAGACATTAGATTTATTCTGCCATGCTTTCCTATAATTAGTTTAATATTGGCGGATTTATTCAATTTAATTGAAAATATATATTTGGATAGACTGAGATTAGCAACTTTGGTATTAAGTGGCATAGTGTTACTCAATAATTTGTTTCCATTACCCCTAATTCAAGCATGGGGTGGTAAACATTTACCTAATGATGATGCGAAAAAATATCCTCTGGAAAAACTGATAAACAAAATCAACCAGACAAATTTATATTTAAGGTCAAATTTAGGGGTAATTCCCGTTGCTATACCTCAGATAAATGAGTTTACTTTAGATTATTTTGGGACATTAGCAGATTTTCGCGTATACGGCAGAAAATTAACAACCAAATTATCTCAGGTAGAGGAAAATTTACAATATTTTTGTTGGTATATCACCAGAGATAATGAACCAGAGGAACCGGGAGAAAGTGGAGAGACTAAACGGAAATTAAAATCTTTAGTCGAATCTTCTACTGATTTGAAATTACAGGGCGATTGGATATTACCTCATGGAGATAAAATGCGATTATATAACTGCAAAAATCCTCATGTAATTGTTGAAAAAATAAGTAATAATCAGTCTGTAATTAATCTAGAAAAAGTTGCGGTTTCTCAACAATTAATTTTAGATAAAAACAACCCTGTAACTTATGAAATAACAGGTTCATGGGATGATTTGCAAAATGGTATATTACTGTTAAAATGGCAAAACAGCCAATCATCTTGGTATCATGATCATGCCATTGGCTTGGGTAATTTATACTGTGGGATCAAATGCCATCCTGAAGGGAATTTCCGGGTGAAAGAAGCCTTAGCTACATTTATTCCTAAAACACTACCACTAGGAAAATATCACCTATCAGCACTATATTTAGATAGAAGAAACAACAAAATCACATCTTTAAATATTCCTGATATTACTGTAAATGTGACAAATGTAGGAACAGTAGAAAAATCGCCAGCTTTAGATTTAGTTACCCGAACTTCACAACTAGCGCAAGAGTTACAACAGGGTAAATTAAATAATATATTTGTGCAGATAGATAATTTTAATCAATACGATCCTACTCAAGATTATTTAAAACAAATTGAATTTGCAGCTAATTATCATCTGCAAACAGAGCCAAATAACTTAAATTGGCGTTACACTTTAGTCTTATCACAACTTTTGCAGCGCCAAGTCCCAGAATTAATCCAAAATTTAATAGAATTAACTAAATATGATGCTCAAAATGCTTACACATGGCTTTATTTAGCTGTTGTTTATTTATATAATTTTCAACCTGCACAAGCTGAACAAAAATTAGCGATCGCAGAACAATTAAAACCAGATATACCCGAATTAAAAACTTTAAAAACTGTAACAAATATTATGAAGTTTTTGCCACTACAATGGTTTGCTACCAAGGAATAGGAAAGACGGGGAGTTGCTGCTTGAGGGGATCGACAATCAAATCACAGGCGACTTGAGTCAGGGCGCAATCATTGAGTACAAAGCAATGGATGTTGGGTTTCCTTACGTCAACCCAACCTACTAGCAGTCCTTTGTTCCCTGATAAACAGCCATCACATCCCGAAAGTATTTGTGGGATTCTCGCAGGGGAGTGGCGAGTTGACTGGGTAAGCGATCGCGTTGCAGATTTTCTTGTTCCTTCAGTGGCTCATAGATGCGGTTGAGATTTGCCAGATCAATGCTGGCAGAGGCTTGCGGGATATGACTTTTGCTATGGCTTATTAAGCAGTCACAATATAAGGCGAGTCAATCGCAGCTACACGACCAGCGTCTACCAAAGCTTGGTATACCATCACCGTTACCTCTGCGCGTGTAGCATCGCGGGTAGGATTGAGTTGTTTGACGTTCGGGTGATTGACGATAATCCCCTTGTTTATAGCTTTTACTACCTCATCCTTGGCATATTCAGGAATTTTTGCTTGGTCATCAAAAGCTTTGATAGATGCGGTACCATCAGCAGATAATCCCAACCCATTCACTAGGGAGACAATTACTTGCACACGCTGGATATTTTTGTTGGGGGCGAAGGTATTGTCAGGAAAACCAGAGAGAAATAAACCTTGATATGCCTGCTGAATTACCTTGGATGCCCATAAGTCTGCTGGTACATCTTTAAATTTGATCGCGGGGCGGTTTGGCGGTGGGTTGAAAGCTTTTACCAGTAATGCGGCGTATTGCGCCCGTGTCATCGTAGCATCCGGTTTAAATGTGCGATTAGGAAAACCATTAACTATCCCCAATTTGACTAATTCCCGAATAAAGCCACCTGCCCAATGATTCGCAATATCGGTTAATTCTATAGTGGGCGTGGGAGTAGGTGTTGGTGTAGGTGTCGGAATGGGAGTAGGTGTTGGTGTAGGCGTAGGCGTTGGTGTAGGAGTGGGAGTGGGAGTAGGCGTAGGTGTGGGAGTAGGTGTGGGAGTAGGCGTAGGAGTAGGTGTGGGAGTAGGCGTAGGTGTGGGTGTGGGTGTGGGTGTAGGTGTCGGAACCGAACTATCTGCAAACTCTACCTTTCCTGTGACTTTAGACGCATCTATTTTATTTCCTACAGAAACCAGCTTGTTGGAACTGGCATTTTGCAAATTAAATTTACCGTTATTGCGTAGAGTATTGCCTCCTAAGTTATTGGTACTGCCGATATCCGGTAGGGCAGTTCCGATTACTGTGATACCATCGTCAGTGTTATTTTCGCAAACATTGTTACGCAATACAGGACGAGCGCTGCCAGAGATAACAATTCCAGAACGGTTTTCGTAAATTTTGTTATCTCGAAGGGTGGGTGATGCAGTATCACTAATGGCAATGCCAAAACCTGTTTTCAAGCAGGTGTTATCTTGAATTTGACCTTTGGAATTTTTAGCGATCGCAATTCCATTGGCTGCATTCTCACTGAACACATTACCTAGAATAACTGGGTTAGCATCACCTGTAGCAAATACTCCCTCCCGTTTACAGTTGGTGAAGGTGCTATTAGCAACAGTAGGGGCAGTTGATTCAATCCAGACACCACTACCACGACTAGCTAAATTTGTTACAGTCACTCCCCGCAGTTCGGCTTTATCCAGCAGTACAAATGTGACATTCTGAGCAGCAAAAGTACGGCTCAAATAGCTACCACTCCCTTCAATCAAAATACCATTGCCTTTATTGGTTTCATTACCCACCACAGTCACGCCAGATGGAACCGTTAGCGGAAAGACTTCACCGCTAGCAGCATTGTAATTACCTTCTGCTAGTTGAATCTTGGTGTTAACAGTAGATACCTTAAGGGCTTGCGTAATAGTTCTAAATGGGGCTTGTTGGCTACCAAGGTTGGTATCTTTCCCTGATACTGAATTTACGTAAAAAGTTTGAGCCATATTTATACTTTAATAAAATACATAGCTATCCTAGCGCTAACCATGAAGGTGAATAGCAGTTGATGCATTAAGTAAGTTTAAGTACTTCTCACTACAAGCTTAATTTATCAATGCTTAAGTTCTGAAGGTGTGAAAATTACAACGGAGATTGAGACTGAACATTGGGGTGAAAGGTTCTTTCAAGTCACAAACCCCAATGGTGTCGTGATTCAACTCGTCTAGTGAATCGCCAAAAACATAGGAAAAACAGTATGAACTATGCCCCGCCACCTGCGATAAGGATAAAGCTCCGCCCTGCTAGCTTTGCTGATTTGGATTTATTGCGCCACTGGGATGAGCAACCTCATGTAGTTAACTCCGATCCTAACGATGACTGGGGCTGGGAAGTAGAACTTGACCGCGCTCCCGAATGGAGAGAGCAATTGATTGCTGAAATTGATGGTCGTCCCCTCGGATTTATTCAGATTATCGATCCGGCACATGAGGATAGCCATTACTGGGGTGATGTTACGGCGAATCTTCGTGCCATTGATATCTGGATTGGGGAAGAAACTGATTTGGGTAAAGGCTATGGAACACAAATGATGCGGCTTGCACTTGCTCGATGTTTTGCTGATCCGCAAGTGACGGCTATACTTGTTGATCCGCTAGCCAGTAATACCCGCTCTCACCGTTTCTATGAACGCTTTGGCTTCAAATTTATCGAGTATCGACGGTTTGGTGACGATGAGTGCTTTGTTTATTGCCTGAGTCGAGCAGATTGGCATGGTGAAAGTGAAATTAGCTGAATCACCAGAAATCTTTTGATTACTTATACCAATTCTTTAAAATAAGGCAACAGATATAAGCCGGGATTGCCTTGCTACATCTAATATCATGTCCGGTTGAAGACTTATTATTAAGACGGCAGGGAGCTTTCTAGCAGGGGGAAAGAGGGTTTCCTGGTTTTTGCACAGATGCGCTAATTATAACTAATTAGCCGGACTTGATATAAATTTCTCAATTGCGAATGGGCGAAAAAGCGAATTGCGAATTGGTATAACAGCTTATTTGTGGTTTTATCTGAGGAACAATTCAATCAACGACTGCCCAAATTCAATAAACGACTGCCCGAATTCAATAAACGACTGCCCGAATTCAATCAACG
>NZ_CAXTNP010000128.1:0-1448 GCF_964245575.1 uncultured Nostoc sp.
ACTTCAGTAAAACAATCTGTATTCTTAAGCACAAAATTAGATGCGCTTACCCTGTTGTGGCAGTTCGTAGCCCATAATTTCAATTGGGGTCTTCACAATCCGCACGAAAGCAGTCATGGCAATTGGGTAAATTCGCAATGTTTCTTGGCACACTGCTGTCAAATAGGGCAATTTAGCTACACTACTCAAATCGGGGTTTGTAATCGTGTTAAGTTCCTGTAGCAGCTTTTCACGCACCTCTGGTAAATGGTCAATCCAATAAAAAGCCCATGTCAACGCAGAAGCAGTAGTTTCATGTCCCGCAACTAGCAGTGTCATCAACTCATCGTGTAATTCTTCATCTGACATGCCTTCACCATCGTCATAACGGGCTGCCATCATCAAACTCAGGATGTCTTGACGATTTTGAGCGGATTGGGCCCGACGTTCTCGAAGCAAAGCATAAATAAGTTGATCAATTTTTTGCCGTTGTTGCAGAATCCTGCCCCACGGACTCCACGCACCGAAATCTTTTTGGATGAACCTGAAAAAGAAGGCGCTAGACATTACGGGCGAACTGATGAAGTTTAGTAAGTCATTTAGCGATCGCCTCAGTGACTCAAAAAGCTCTCCCTCATTTAAACCAAATACAACCCGCAGGATAACACGCAAGGTGATTTCTTGCATCGACTCTCGGATATTAAAAGGTTTGCCAATTTGCCATTGATTACTCACTTGTCGGGTTATTTCCCGGATATCTTGACCATAAGCCCGCATCCTTTCGCCATGAAAAGGAGGAGTTAGTAGTTGCCGTTGACGCTGGTGGCGATCGCCATCCGCTAACATAAAGGAGCGATCGCCAAGCAAAAATTTTAGTCCTATGTTCCCCCTGCCAACCTCAAAATAGCTGGAATTAGCAGTAAAAATCTGCTCAAGCGCTTGGGGTTGACTAAAGTACACAAGATGGTTATTAGAGCGACTACTGCTGATGGTAAAAGTGTCACCATAGATTTTGGCAAAATCATCCACATATTTTAGTGGCTGACCAATAAACTTGATCATCCGCAGCCAGCGCGGCATTTGAGGGCCATCAGGCAAATTGTAAGTTGCTGTCATCGGAGTTTGTGGAATTGATGGCTTCTGAATTTTATTATTACGAGTTTTCATGTTCTTGAGGGTCACATAAAGCGGTATATTCATCATGGGAGAGTAGGGAGTGGGGAGTAGGCTTGCCGTGAGCGTAGCCGAACGGGAGTAGAGAGTAGAAGAAAAGGATAAAAACTAATAACTTCTAATGACTAACTCAGTACTCAACACTCTTTCAAGTCAGTCCATCATCAAAAGATCCCACAACCAAAATGAAAAAGATTTCTTCCCTACTCCCCACCCCCCAAAACCCAAACCCATGTACAAACAAAAGCACTGCCAAAAAAAATCGGGAATAACAAACGTAAAGGAGGAATCCCTTA
>NZ_CAXTNP010000128.1:1458-4300 GCF_964245575.1 uncultured Nostoc sp.
CCACTCCCCACTCCCTTGTCCTAGCTAAAGCAGTGCCAAAAATCATCGCTATTCTCAACGGTAAAGGAGGAGTCGGTAAAACGACCACCGCAGTCAATCTGGCTGCAAACTTTGCGAAGAAAAAAAAGGTACTGTTGATTGACGCAGATATTCAAGGTTCTGCCAGTTGGTGGTTTGGGCGCAGTCAGCAGGGAATGGGATTTGATTTATCTCAAGAAACAGATCCTACACTTTTAGGTAATTTAGGAAAGATAACAGGTTACGATTTAGTAGTGGTGGATACGCCTCCCGCGCTGCGCTCTGAAGCATTAGTGGCGGTAGTTGCGATCGCAGATTATCTAGTTTTGCCTACACCCCCAGCCGCAATGGATTTAGCTATCCTCGTGGAAACAGTCAAGGAAGCCGTCATCCCCGTGGGAACTCCCCATCGGGTACTGCTTACCAAAGTTGATACGCGTAGTATTGGGGAAGCACTAGAAGCAAAAAACACTCTCACTCGATTAGGTATTCCTGCTTGTAATACCTTTATCCGTGCTTATAAGGCTCATGAACGAGCGGCACTTGAGGGTGTAGCGATTAGTCAATGGCGAGGAAGTAATGCACGGGAGGCGGAGTTAGACTACCGCCGTGCAGCTGATGAATTACAGCGTGATTGGAGAAAATAATGGTTAAGAAACAAAGTCTCTCTGACTTATTACAAGAAGAAGCACAAAAATTTACATCCCCAGAAGGCGAATCTGCGATCGAAATTACAGCAGAAGAAATTGCCGAAGAACAGGCTTCGTCTGATGAAGAATCCTCAGCACAAACACCTGAGCCAAATTCTACTAAGCGCACAAGCCCGACTAAGGCTGATTTAGAAACAACTATCAAAGAGTTGACAAGTAATCTGGAAAAAAGCCACGAAAATGAAGCATCTCTTGGGCAGGAGATTGCTAATTTGCAATCAAAATTATCTAAACAAAAAACATTAGCATCGGAACAAAAATCATTAGTACAACAGGTAGCAAAAGAACTTGACGAAACAAAAAAAACAGCACTGCAACTAGCAGAAGCGAATTCCAAGCTTATAGAAGAAATTAATGCTTTAAAACAAATAGCAGAAGATAATTCTAAACTTGCTGTAGCTGTAAAAGAAACTAGTGCTATAAAACCAGTAAAAGAACACTACAATCCATATAACTACAAAAAATCACATCTTTCATCAGAAAGACTAGCTCAAAATCAACCAGATGAGTATGCTGGTAGTGTTGTAAAAGAAACTAGTGCTATAAAACCAGTAAAAGATCACTACAATCCACTTAACTACAAAAAATCACATCGGTCATCGCAACCACTAGCTCAAAATCAACCACAAAATCAACCAAATGAGTATCCTGAGAGTTCTAATGAGATGTGGTTACTTGACTAGTACAGCTTGGCGCAAATCCAGCTAGCCACGATTAACCAGACAAGGGGATTTTGCCCCTTGTCAAAGGTAGGCAAACTTCCGCCACAGTATACCCTCGTATTTTTTTAAGACGTTCTCCCCAAATACATCCAATAAGGTGCAAGAGATGCATAAGATTTCTTAGGTTTGAACTACAATTATCGAAAGTCTAAAATATGTTGTGCGGTAATTTGTGGTTGTTCCAGGTGTGGGAGATGACCACAATCTTGAATCCAGACGAGGGTACTGTGTGGAATTGCTCTTTTAAATCTTATGGCATCCCTAGTACCCAAAATTTTATCAGAATCGCCCCATAAAATTAGCGTTTGTTGCACAATTTGTGATATTTTTTTAAATCTAAAAGCACTGTAACCACCACTTTTAGTGAAAGTAATTAAAGCTTGATGCCAACTCGGCATTTGTAGATGTAATGCGCCACAACATAGCGCATCGACAGAGGCAAGACTTTGATTTTTATATCCAATGCGGGAAACGCGATCGCGCACTTTCAGATTACTCAAAAACTGGGTTGCTAAATAATCCAACGGGGGAAACATTAATTTACTTAATGGTGAACCACCCGCCAACCCAGCGCTATCAATTAACACCAACTTTTTTACTACTTCCGGGTAAGTCAACGTAAAATCAATTGCAGTCGCACCCCCCATCGAAGCGCCTAGCAAAATTACAGGTTGGTTAATCAGGCTTTTCCAGAAATAATAAAGATGTGTTTTAATCGCAGTTGGGCTATAGGCAATTCCTGAGAGCCTATCTGTAAACCCAAAACCTAACAAATCCACTGCCCAAGTTTCATTTTCTCCAGAAAGTAGTGGCAAAAGCCGCCGAAATTCTAATACAGAACTATCAAAGCCGTGAATTAATAAAATAGGAGTTCCACCACTTCCTTGCTTGACATAGGTTGTGGTAACTGGTTGATTAATTAAAGGAGTAGCGATCGCAGTTGTTTGAATACTTTGAACTAGTGCGATCGAGGCAGATTCTGTCAGTTGCCCAACTGCTTTAGGAAGAAAATTCGGAAACATAAATTTCAGTTTATCGTACTAGCTTGCTTCCACGCATCGCTGATTTTATTAAACAACAAAATTGCACAAACTAACACCATAAAGTATTAATTATAATATATAAAACATAGTCCAGCGACTATCAAAACATTCTAACTCCGCACTCCCAACTCCTAACTCCTAACTCCTAACTTCCCACTCCCCACTGCCCACTCCCCACTCCCCCAAAAATTATGCCATCAAAGAAAGTTTACCAAAATGTCAAAATTGGGACTAAAGCCACGTACAATTAAAATCGCCTATCCCTTAATCCAGGAGCTAATGCCATGCCAATGGCCGTTGGCGTAATTGAAACTTTAGGTTTTCCTAGTGTCTTAGCAGCAGCAGATGC
>NZ_CAXTNP010000128.1:4400-22322 GCF_964245575.1 uncultured Nostoc sp.
CCGTTGGCGTAATTGAAACTTTAGGTTTTCCTAGTGTCTTAGCAGCAGCAGATGCAATGGTCAAAGCTGCCGCAGTCACAATTGTGTATTATGGTCAAGCAGAAAGCGCTCGTTTGTTAGTCGCTGTCCGGGGACACGTTTCTGAAGTAAATAGAGCTGTTGAAGCCGGAATCGCAGCTGGAGAGCAAGTAAAGGTTGGTACAGTAATTACCTACTACATCGTTCCCAATCCCCCGGAAAATGTGGAAACTATATTACCAATCCATTTCACTGAAGAATCAGAACCTTTCCGCATGTTCTAAGCAATTTTGCTATCAACATCTGTAGCGAAGCTTCGTACAATTAATTTGTAGCCCCGGCGTTTATTCATACAGGAGATTAATAATGTCATTACAGGCAATTGGAGCACTTGAAACGAAAGGTTTTCCTGCGGTGCTAGCAGCAGCAGATGCTATGCTAAAAGCTGGTCGAGTCACCCTCGTTGGTTATATCAGAGTAGGTAGTGCTCGCTTTACAGTCAATATTCGTGGCGATGTTTCTGAGGTAAAGACAGCGATGGCTGCTGGTATTGAAGCTGCTGAAAATGTTTATGGCGGTACCCTGGAATCTTGGGTGATTATTGCTCGTCCTCATGAAAACGTTGAAGCTGTTCTGCCAATTGCTTACACAGAACAAGTCCAAAAGTATCGAGAATCTGTAGAAAATCCCATTGTTAGATCAAATAGTCGATAGATTCACCCTCCTGCGGGGGAATTCAAAACAAAAAATTCCCCAGAAATGAATTTAAAGAGAAGTTTCTTGTCAGACTTCTGACTATCAAAACTTTAGAGAACTACAAACTTTTCTGTTTTTAGATTTTGCATAAGTTGAATTTTGAAGCAGAGGGAAAGCAACAGTCAAAGTCAATAGTCAAAATTAATATTGGCTGTTGACTATTCATTTTTGGAAATGTACAACTTTTAAGAATAACTTGCCAATGTTAGAGGCACAGTTGTGGTTGAAGCTAATTTAGAAAGGATAAATTTACCTATCAATTCCTACTATCCAGAATAGCGTAGGCGTAGCCCGTCGTAGACATCGCCATGTGGAACACTGGGTCTGATTCCACGCTATAGCGATAGTATTTATCCAAGAATTTATTTGAGGTTCTATATAAGGGCTTACTAAAGATCCTATTAAACTCTTACTTACGTATATACACTGAAAAAAAAATATATAAATAAATTTGACTTAAGAGGATTCAGTTAGGGCTTGATCCTTCCTAACACTCCTTAAAAAGGAGGGAATTAAGGCCATTTTAAAGGTAGCCAGCGCAGTCTTGGGGTGATCTTCCGGGGCGAAATATCACCAACACCAAGGGTATTGGGATTTAACTAAGTATTTTTCTACGTAAGGGCTTGTAGAGTATTGAAACTTATACGGGTGAAATTACGCCGGACATTGAGTTAAATTAGATTCATTCCTCGGCTCGGTTATAAAATGTTCAGATTTCCTCAACCCATCTCGTGCAAAGGTTTATCCCCACCACTGTAAACAGATTTCTATTCTCAATTAAAAAACATAACTTTACAAAAAGGTGAAATTAAAAAATAGCCCCAAAAGCTTCATAGGTATGGATTTGGGGCATTTTTGAATTGTCAGCAAAATATCAATATAGAAATTTCTGCATAATTCTAGTGAATTAAGACGTAATAAAAGTGGAATCACTAAGCTATTTTCATGAGACTCATGAAATCCGGGCAAGTTGCCTGTTAAACAATTAGGTGGGACGAATGGGGGTTGTGATGCAAACTTCAAAATTGAGTTTCGAGGAACGCAATCTCACTATGACAACAGATGTGGAACAACTGGCTCTAGATTGGCGAAAGCGCTTGGCTGCGGAATGTCCAGACCAAAATGAAGCTGCGAGGCAAAGCATTATTCTCTGGCTGTTGGGATCTGACTCCAAACGGTTTGATCTGTTTAACCCTAAAGAACTCGATATCGCCAAGCAAGCGATGGAATATCGCTGGAGAATTTTACGTCAACGCTATTTGGGGCTAGGGCGAGAACGTGCTTATCGTAACTTGATAACGCGATTGGGGAGTTTAGTAACATTACGGAATAAAATTCAGACTTGGGTTGCCCTAAGCCGCGATCGCCAGCGTAGCGTCATGGATGTGTTGCAAGAAGTACTCCAAGAATTACTGCAAAGCGATAGCCAGATGCAACAGCAAATGGCTGATATTGCCAAATATACAACTGATAGACGATTGGGGGATGCTCTGCTATTTGCCAGTGTAGAAGAATATTGTCTACGGCCAGTACGCAATCAACCCCTATTAGCTTATCGGTTTGTAAATTACTTGCGTCGCACTCAGCGCGGTGGCTTAACCCAAGTACCGGGCCGTGACTTAATTAGACTGGTGTCAGAAGAAGTTCTTACAGACGACAGTGACAATCGAGTTAACTTAGTCGATAGTCAGGCGATCGCAGAATATCAAGAAGCACAACAGCTAGAGGAACAACAAGTCCTGCGTCAGTCAGTACAAAAAGAATTTGAAAATTATTTACAAGAAAATCTGGGAACAGACGCAGTGGAGTGGCTACGACTGTATTTACAAGGTAAATCCCAGGAAGAGATCGCCCACAAATTAAATAAGCCAACTAAAGAAGTATACCGTCTGCGAGAAAAAATTAGTTACCACGCTGTGCGTGTTTTTGCCCTCAAAGGTAAACCAGAGCTAGTAGACAATTGGCTTTCAATTTCCTTGCAAGAACATAACTTAGGTTTAACCCAAAATCAATGGCAGCAACTTGATGAAAAATTGACTCCTCTAGGGCGGCAGATTCTAGATTTACGCAGAGCAGGTAACTCAATAGAAGCAATAGGCCAACAGTTAAAACTCAAAACCCATCAAGTGCTAGGTGAATGGACAAAAGTCTATCTTGCTGCCCAATCTTTAAGAAGTCAGGAGTAGCCTGTGAGGCATTTAGTTGCTCAATTAAGGTGGTGTACCAAACTAGGAGATGGCGAGCAGGGGAGAATTCATAGCAAGTTCATCCCCTCATGCCTCAGTTACTAGAGTAGAACTTCAGAATGCAGAAGGCAGAAGGAACCACGCTTAAAAGCATGGGATTAATCTTGGACGCGTTATGTCTCGTGGCTATTTCCGCTCGATATATTTTTTATACTAGTAAGCTTTATATCCACAACTAAAATTTTAATTAATTGATTAAACCTCAAATCATAGTTCTGTAAGTGAAATCGCTGATTCCAATTTTATACATAATTGTTATGTTGTAATGGAACTCTAGACTGATCAAGCTTAGAGTTCAACTCAAATAGATAGAGATTTTGCTGCTGTATTCTAAATAAGATTACGGTTTAAACAAATTTATAGTGACAAAGTTAGTTTCCTGCTCTTGAATCCATTTTTTATAAATATTTCATGCAGACTGAGGTTTTTAGTGAACTTTTCCCCTTAATGAGTACAGCCACCCCCCAGACTTTGGAATGGCTGCTCAACGTTGCAATTGAACATGAATACCCATCTGGGCGAGCCGTTGTGATGGAAGATGCCTGGGGTAACGCCGTTTACTTCGTAGTTTCAGGTTGGGTCAAAATCCGACGTACCGTCGGGGAAGATTCAGTAGCTCTGGCAATTTTTGGTAGGGGTGATTTTTTTGGAGAAATGGCAATTTTGGATGAATCTCCACGCTCAACCGATGTCATTGCCCTTTCAGCCGTGAATTTGCTGAGTGTATCTAGAGAGCGTTTTATTCAAATCTTGTTCAAAGACCCGCAGTTACATCACCGGATGTTACAACTTATGGTGCGGCGATTGCGGCAAATTAATTTGCGCTTACAAATGCGGTCTTCACCACCAGCAGTCAAACTCGCCTATACCCTAGTGACTTTAGGCGAAAGCTATGGTCAAGAATCGAATTTTGGAAAGGAAATTTTTAACATTCCCTTCAAAGATTTAGCAGAGGTAACAGAAATTGGTGTTGAAGAAACCACCAAAATTATGGAAAAGCTGCATGATAAAGGGTGGATCAAAATTGACAGCACCAACAACATCATTTATCTCGTAAACTTCAAACAGTTGATGAACTTGGCTGGTAAAGTGTGATTGTTAAAGGTTATTAGGAACTTCTAAATCAAAAAATATTCAATTATTTATTGTGGGGTAGGCAGCGTTCGACTGAGTGCTGCCTACCCCACAAAAATTGTATTTACTTTTGCAATTTAAAAGACTCCCAAGCGCAAGCAACATCTGAACTTAAATGGAGCTTGCGCTGGTCAAAATCTAGTCAAGTACTTCTGCTACAGAACCTCCAACAGTTGTTTAATTTTTGTGTCTTGACGTTCTTTGAATTTTTCTGGAAAAACTAATTCGAGTGCAATCTTGCCATTTGTCTGTTCTTCTACTGCGTGAATTTCGGCAACAAATCGGTTAGATGAAAGGTTATCCTCATCCTCATTCAACAGTAAACCAACTAATGGTTTAACAGTTCGCATCGTGTGCAAATCCTGTTGTCCTATCATTTTGTGAGAAGACACGGCTTTTGTATCCTCTATTTCCAAGCGCAAACCCGTTGTTCCTAATTCTGTGGCTACTGCAAAGAAGAAGTTACCATCCCAGTAGAGTCGGCTATAGCTATTTACCTGCTTGCGTACCTTTTTACGGCTAGTTTGTTTCACGTCACGCAAGGCCCGAGTCAGACTTGTGGCTAAGAATCCAAGGGAAGCAAAGGGTCGGTCTACATACTGGCCCTTTTGAGAATACCACTCCCGGACATCAGAATACAAAACTAGAGTTAAAGCATCGCGTTGGGCATCGTTGAGCTTTACGAAATCAACAGCCAAAAGCGTTTCTGTGTCATTAATAGGAGAGACTCGGACAATCTGCGCTGTTAAAGAGGCGCTAGCAGTATAATCTCCCATCACCTCAACTTCCACTTCATCCAGTAAATTGGGCCAAGTTTCCAAAGAAATTAATGCCCCAGTTTCTGAAACATTTACCGTTTTGCCCATGATTGTTTGACCGTTACTGGTAATTAAGATGGGGAGGCGACGCTGTAAACGGTGGGCAGTACGTACTTGTGGTTGTTCAAAGCCAACCAGCAAAGCAGCTATCAGCAAAACCAGATTAAAAACAGACCACATGGTGTTGACTAAGACCGCTTGCCAATCTTCAGGATGTAGCAGCAGCCAATAAGGAACAGCTAGCAAGGAAGAGACTACAAGTGCTGTCACCACTAAAAGACCACGCATCGATTCCCAATCAAAGGTGCGTTTGGTTATAGACGTTCCTTTGTCGGTAACGTTAAATGAACCCAGCTTTGGATTAAACAGCGCTAACATCGTCACCCAGCCAGCCTGGAAAGCCATCGCAAATTCAAAAATTTCATTCCAGAAGGAGAAACGGACGTTTTTGTAAATGATGTAGTTAGTAAAAAGGGAGAGGAGAATATGGGGTAGGGCGTAAGCTAGAGTTTCTAAACCCAAACCTTGGACAGAGTTAACGCCAAATAATAAAAAGAGTGTGGGAGCGATCGCATATATTAGACGGGGATAGCCATACAAAAAGTGCGAAGTCGCGCTAAAGTAACAAATCCGTTGTGCAAATGTTAGGTTCAGCTTCGGATTAAAAATAGGGTTTTCTAATCGCAGAATCTGCGCCATCCCCCTGGCCCAACGTACTTGTTGTCCTACGTAAGAAGAAAACGTTTCTGGCGCTAAACCAGCCACCATAATTTTGTCGTAATAGACAGACTTGTAACCCAGCGAATGCAATCGCAAAGCAGTGTGGCAATCTTCTGTCACAGTTTCCACTGCAATTCCCCCAACTTCTAAAGCGTGAGATTTACGGATTAATGCTGCCGAACCGCAGAAAAAGGCGGCATTCCAAAAATCATTACCTTTTTGTAGTACCTTATAAAACAGTTCATTGCCTGCGGGTATTCTACCTTTGGTGAGCAAATTACGCTCGAAGGGATCGGGGTTATAGAACCAGTGGGGAGTTTGGACAAACGATACTTTGGGATCGAAGAAAAAACCCATTGTATGCAAGAGAATTTGCCGCGATGGGATGTGGTCGCAGTCCAAAATCAACACTAAATCGCCGTCGGTTTTGTAAAAGGCGGTATTGATATTACCAGCCTTAGCGTGGTCGTTATTGTTCCGCGTCATGTGTATACAGCCGAGTTCTTGGCACATTTGCCGTAGCTGTTCCCGTCTTTTGCTAAACTGTTCTCGGCGTGGGTCGTTCTCTTTATACTTTTCTGGACGACCATCATCAAGGACATAAACCTTTTTTTTATCAGGAGCATAATCACAGGCTAAGGCTGCCACAGCAGTTTTGCGAACAATCTCCACATCTTCGTTGTAAGTGGGGATGTAGATATCAACTTTGAACCATTCCTGTTGAGGAATGTTTGTCAGATTAACTGGTTGGCGTTCTTGAATTTTCAGGGTTTGAAAGTATGCCAGTATCAAGGTGAGGATGGCATAAAGTTCGGCTGCGAACAAGAATACACAAGCGATGCTGTTAAGCCAACCATCAAAGTTGAGGGTGTAGCTGGTGCGGTAGTATAAATAACGCAGCGTTGTTACCATACTCAGCCACAGCATAAACAAATGGTAATAGTGGCTGATTTCTGAAGAAGACTCTTGAAACTCAGCGTGTATGACTACTTGACCGAGTAGGACAAGAAACAATGCTACCAATCCCTGCTGCCAAACTTCTATCGGAGTAATAATCAGTGGCACTGAAAGCACCAATAGCAGCAGGATAAACCACTTAAACTGTTTCACACCCACTTTTTGGAGAGTGCGGTCAAAAAATCTAGGGGTAATATCAATCAACCAATTGCTCAATTTTAAGCGCTGGCGATCGCGTGATTTCCGGGGCGATGTATGTGGGGAAGAAGACATTGTGGATCTAAATTTTGAAATTTAAATTTAAGATTGGCGATACCTGACCGAAAGTGTCTACTTTTTATCAGCAGTCAAGCGCTTAAGATACAACTGAAGAATCCCGTAAAGAATTAGAGACACAGTGAAAATGCCTACAGGTAGTAATAGCCAATTTTCTTGTAAAAAGCGTGATGCTTTACTGAGGATAGTGGTATTTTCCCAGCGACGAGTGTTTGGGGCACTTTGGAAAAACTGTAGTTGATAGGCATCAGCATCATAGGAAACTGGGTCTTTTTGATCGCTACTAATTAGCACCGTATCCTTCTTGAGTTGGAAGAACCACGGATCTTGATTGAGGACTTGTCGCACTCGCTCTAAACCAGTTTCGGTTTGAGATGTTAAAGCTAGAACGACGCGATCGCTATTCCAAGGAGAGATAATTTGCTTAATCATCCCTTGTGTATCCTGCGGAGTCTGAACCACAGCATTAGCTGAGGAGCGGGAATATGCCTGACTCAAGTTGAAGCCAGTGGAATTAAATACTTCGGGAAAAGGAAAGTCTTCTCGCGTTCCAATTCCTACCAAATGGTCATTTTTGCGGACTTTTGTTGGCAAAGCATCCGGTGTATAAACATTTAGTTTGACAGCATCTGCTTGACTGAGCCTTCCCAAGCGTTCGCTAAAAGCTAACAAGGTCAACACATCTGTCTTCGAGGGGATTTGTGGCACGACGATCGCTGTCTGGGACAAATCCTGTGGTGCAGCAAAGGGGAAACCAAATTTCAGCAGGTTCAAGTCTGGTAGTTGTGTAGAGATTTCCCGCTTCAGGTCGAAGCTAGTATCAGAATGCACCGTACCTGTCAGTTGTTGATCTGGTGGCTGAAGACAGTTTTGTTTGTCAAACGGTTCTCTCGGATTCATCCGCAAGAAAACTTGCAGTTTCGAGTTGGGTTTGATCAAGTTTTCTGGCAAATTGACTTTGAGGTTTTTGCGAGTTTCTCCCGACTCAGAATCAAGACGTGCCCCACCAATGAAAACTCCATCCAGTAAAACTTCGATCGCCGAAGTTCGCGGATTAACCTGTGGGCCGTAGCTGTATACCAGATTCATCGAACTACCCCGCAGAAATCTATCATCTGGTAAAGCCCGAAAATCAATTTCAACTGGCGGCGCTCCGATTCCACGTACAGTCACATCACTAAACGGCTCACCATTTACTTGGGTTTTGATGTCGCCCAGTTTAAAAGAATTTTGTTCTGGCAAATAATGAGGCCATTGGCGGAGTCCTGGTGTCGAAGCTTCCTTGAGGGTATCGACAAAAACCACCTGACCAGTACCCATTTTCCGCAAGTCTGGCTGTGATAAAAATTGGGTTGCCTTTTCCACAGCTTTTGTACTGTTGCCAGTAGCAATTAAAACCGGAACCCCGCTCTTTTCAGCTTTAGTTATAATTAACACCCCTGTTTCATCTGGTACGGGGTTATTATCACGATCAAGAATTTGATTGCTGACGACTTTCAGGGGCAAATTCTTCCAAGTATTTAAGGTCGGTTGCTCGTTGGGAGTACCAATGATTACCAAGCGATCATTTGCCTTCACATTTGCGACATCAGACACCACGTTCGTCTGAATCGGGCGAAAATCCGCGATTCTTCCCAATGCCGCTTGTAAGCGAGCTGCTGCTGTCAACCAGGATTGATCAACTTGACTCGGTTGCAAATAAGCAATTTGGTTAGTTTCTAAGCCGAATTCGTCAAAGAAAGGATAAGGATAGCGGCTGAAATTCAGGGGAATCGGCTGCCGTTCATAGTTAAAGATTAATTTGGAATCTGGCAGAATCTCTGTCCACAAGTCGGGGCTACTAGAATCGCTACATTCGAGGCTGTTATTCTGCTGTGCTACTAATGTGAGTTCGTTGTAGTCTTGCAGCAGCTTTGGTGGAATATTGAACAGTACTTGACCTACTTGGGACTCTTTGCGATTGAGTGGTACGCTACCAACGCTGATGCCATTTAATAGCACGGTCAGGTTAGAGCGATTGGCATATAGTGCTGGTGAATGTTGAAAACGGATTAAAGCTTGTACCTTACCTTGATCTAGTTTCCAGCCACGAGGACGGGTAAAAGCAAGACGACCTTCTGAGTAAACTCCGCGCAAGCGCATCCGGTTGCCTACAATCGGACTACGATTAAATTCTAGGGTGTAAGTTGCCAGGTTCTTAGCACTAGGAGCTTTTAAGTCTGCTTTACTAGTATTTTCTGATGTCGTTGCTTGAGCTAATAAAGTTACTTCTTGTTGCAAATCACCTTTAGTTTGAGCTTGAGCGCTCAATAATGAACTAGGAAACAAAAAAAAGCAAGAAGTAACAATAATTGCTTTTTTACTAATTTGGGAAAGATGAAACAATTGCTTCATGGTAGAGCGTGATTTTAGTGTAAATTTACTGAATTTTATTTATGTAAAAAGCACAGATGTTTTGTTGCTTTTAGAACTTTAAAATCATCCGATCAGATTTTTTTAAAAAATCAACGGGAGTCAATCTGTCGGGAGTAAAAGTTAGTTGGGAAGCTTGTGCCCTAACTCAGCGTCAGAGAATCTCATTTAAGCAATTGCTGGGGAATTGTCTTTGGAGGTAGCAATCCTAACCAAGCTAAATTCTGGGTGTAATAAGCAGATTGGTCTCCCCAAATTCCCTGCTTGTATTGAGGCAGTATTTTTTTCACAAGCAATTCTTGAGCGATCGCTGGTTCCACTAACTGCATGGCGGCATACAACATAGCGTATTGGGATGTAGCTTCGTAATCCACTAATGGTTTCCCTTGGAGATCAATACGTGCTGGTATCGATTGTCTACTCCACAGTTTTTGCAGGTACTGAGTGGATGTCACTAGATAGCTATGTGCTTGGGGTGAGTTGAACCAGCTAGCATCCAACGACAAACGCCACCAGACTCGATAGGAATCAAAACTATACAAACTCTTCAGAGTGCTAGATGCTGGTAGGGTTTGATATTGTCCTGTTTTGGTATTTAGAGCTACCCAATCACTGGGTAAACCTACGCTAGAAAGCTTTGCGGAATTCTCTAGCACTTGATAGCTGCTGTCTACCAAACTCAACCAATCATGTTGGGGGTCAACTTGTGCAAAGATACGAAAAGCATAGGGTGCAAAATAAGAGGGATTCAGGTAAACGGTAGATGCATCTGGGACAAATGCAGCTACAGGCCCTGGTAACAGATAGCGCTCACCTTTGGTTTTTGAGATTGTGGACAAGTTCCACAAATCTTGCAGTTTGAGTTTTGCCAGTTCCAAGTATTCGGGTTTATTCCAACGTCGTGATGCTAAAACCAGGGCAGTAATCGCATCTATATCTCCATCACTAGCAAAGTTGCTGTCGATAACACCCCAGTTACCATCTTCCTTTCGTCCCCACTTCCAAGCCCACAAACTATCTGTGCGTTTACCAGATGCTTGGCGTTGGAGGTTATTTTCCGACCAGTTTAAAGTCAGGGCAAAAGTTGTCGGATCATTAATTAGTACTGCTCTTAGCAAAGCATAGGCTTGACCTTCACTAGTCGAGCGATCGCTTGCTTCGTAATCAATTACCCGCCCATCTGACTGAATAAATCTTTGGCGGTAGCTATCCCAACTTTGGGCTAGTAATTCCCGGTTAGGGGTGGATTTAGGAAGATCAGCTAATAATCCAGTGAGATTTTGACTACTACCTTCAGTGGGGACGTTTGCCACCGGAGTTTGCTCATCCGGCGTTTTGGGATTTGCTGCCCAGTAACTAGAGACACAGGCAGAGAGACCAATCAGGCTGGCAATAGCTGCCACTCTTTGGAAGTGCCACATCCTAAGAATAATTTGATTTGTAAAAGATTAGCTGATAAGAAGAGGACAACAGTGCCATCTCCCTATCCTTATTGTTCCCTTCTAGTTGTTGAAAATTAAGTTTCATAAAGAAAGTTAAGCGATCGCTAATTTCTGTTTCGACGTTGATAATCTTCCCAAGGGGGTTGAAATCCTCGTCGTAGCAGAAAGTCTGTTTGGATTTGCTGTATTTGCCGAGATGCATCGCTATCGTTTCCTCCTTCTGCGGCTGTTTCTAATTGCAGTTGTTCTAGCTGTGCCAGTGCTGTCAAAGGCTGATCTAAAATTGCATTCAATCCAGCAAGGGCGCGGCGTGTGCCTTTGTCTTCCGGTTTTTGTGCCAACACTTGAGCATAAATCTCCTGTGCCGATTCAAAGCGGCGCTGTTCAAAGCGAATTCCGCCCAAAGCTGCTAGGGCATCGATGTTATCTGGTTGCTGCGCCAAAATATTCTGATAGGTACTGCTAGCCAAATTCAAATCACCTACAGATCGAGCCAACTCTGCCTGCAACTGGTATGAGTCAGAAGTGTTGGGAATACGGGCAATCAACTGCTTCATCCGCGCTTGTGCTTGGGCAGGATTGCGTTTTGCTATCACCTGTAATAGGCGCAGTTGTAGTGGTATGGAAGTAGGGTCAACTTCTAGCAGATAAGTATATAAAGCTTCTTTTTGCGGATCAGTAGGCAGCGTTCCTAGCAAACTGTATAGTTCTGGAGGAGTATTGGTTGCAGGTTGTGTAGCTAACCAATTGTTGAGAACTGCCTCTGCTTCTGGTTGGGAGATCCGCTTGGCTTGATAGGCGATACTAGCACGCCCTAGTTGAATCGACAAATTTTGAGGATTGCGGGCTATCAATTGGTCATAAACTGTCACAGCCTCATCAAAACGCTTTTGTTGCAGTCGCACTCCAGCCAGTCCGCCCAAAGCAGCATCAATAATATCGCTATTATTTGGCTTGCTAGCAAGCACAGCTTGGTAACGTTGAGCGCTAGCTTCAAGACTACCCTCACGACGCTCAATTTCTGCTGCTAGTAATTGGGGTGCGAGGTCTTTAGCACCTGCGGGGGTAGCTGTGTAAGCTGCCAAAGCTTGCCTTGCACCATTCAAATCTTGGCGCTGCACATACATTTGCGCCACCCGGAAATTCAAAAACGGTACGTTCACCCCCATTTGTAAAAGATTTTGGTACACAGGTAAAAATTCTGGGTCGGGAACATCAATGTTCACTAAAGCATTAGCTAGCTGTTGTAACTGCACGCGATCGCTCGGCACTGATTGTATTGCAGTAGCCAAACGCTGTTTCAAGTCATTTTTACCGAGTAAACCTAGCTGATTTTCTAAAGCTAATTGCTGCACCACCAAACTTTGATCGTTGGGAAATTCTAACGCCACCCGCCGATACAGTTGCAGCGCTGTTTGTCGTCCTTCGGGGAACCCAGTAAAGACATCAGCGACTTCGCGCAGTAGTTTGGGGGAAGGGTTGGGATCGGTTTGGAGTGCTTGACGGTAGAGATTGAAAACTTGCTGGGTGAGGGTGGGGTTATTGGTGTACTTGCGAATTTCATTGAGCGATCGCGCTAAGGGCAAAATCGCATCTGGCCTTCCCTGTAATACATCTAAAACCGCCAACGCTTGAGCTTGTTGTTGATTGGCAAGATATGCTACAGCTAGTTCTTTACGGGTTTCAAACCCCATCTCGTTAAGTTTATTAGAGCGCTGCAACTGCGCTTCTAACACCTCTACTGCCCCTCCAGGATTGCCTGTTTCTCGTAAGGTGCGACCGTAGGCTAGTGCTGCATAATCTGTAATGGCTTTGCCAGTGGTGCGGTAGCGGTTAAACAACTCCAGTGCTTTAGGAAAATCCCCACTGTAACTATAAGTTTGAGCTGCATCAACGACTGCCTTTGGCGTGGGGTTGTTGTTCAGCACAATTTGGTAGTCTGCCAGGGACTCGCTTAATCGCCCTTGATAAGAGTAGAGTAGAGCACGGTAATGACGAGCTTCTGAGTCGTTAGGATTTAACTCTAATAAAGTTGTCAGAGTCTCAATTCCTTTTAAGTTCCACTCAGGACGATAAGTAGCTAATATACCAACTGTCTTTAAAGCTAGTTGATTGTTGGAGTCTGCCGCCAGTACTTGTTGATAAGCACTCCAAGCTTCGGGAATACGTCCGGCTTTGCGATAAGCGATCGCTAATCCTAACCTAACTTGGGAAGATTGGGGTTGAGTTTTGAGGGCTTGCTGGAAGGCTGCGATCGCATCATTAATTAAGCCTTTTTTTAAGAATGCAAAACCCTTTTGTGCCGATGTTGATAAGCTCTGTGCTTGAGCAGGGGCAATGCAGCCCAAAGGTGGCACAGTTAGCCAGCAAGTAAAAAGGAAAAATGAACAAGTAAAAACAGAACGATATTTAATTTTTTTAGCTTTTCCCTTTTGCCTTTTATCTATATTGTTTTGACTCATTGAGTAATTCTCCCTCTGGGAGTGATACCAAATTCTGATTTCACTCTGATACCGAAAACTGTTTCTGAGAAATCATCACGCGCTTGAACCGACAAGCCTAGCCGTAGATTGTCAAGAAATTTAAAATCATAGAACATTTCTAATACATCGGGACGATCTCCACGACGTAGCTGCTCGTTAGATAGAGCGCGTCCATAAGCTATTCCTACCCGGTCATCTGGGGTAAACAGATCCACAAAACTAGCTCCCAAGACGTAAGTATTTGCACCCTCTCCTAAAGTGCGGTTTTCGTAGTGACCATAGCGCCCAAACAAACCTAATTTCAGATTGGGAATAAAGACTTCGGCGTTGAGACCGTATGCTTCTTCGCGATCGTTTTTATCAGTGCCAAATTGATTGTTACCTCTGGCAATGCTATAGCTTTCAAGGAAGCTATCATTTACACCAGCGTCGCGATCGCTGGCATAAGTACCACGAATAATTGCATTGCCGTAACGGACGCCGATTTCACCAGCAAATCCATCTAAAGAAAAGTCACCGATTTTGTCTGCTGATGAAAAGACTGCCGCTTTCGCTTCAATATTGTCGGTGATACTCCAATCGGTTAACAAACCAGTGCGTGAACTAATCCCTGTCGCCGCCAGTGCTGGGTTAGTTTGAAACACCGGATTAAAGAATTGACTAGCTCCATCTTTAGCAAAGCTGTTGCGATCAAAATAAGATGTTAAATCTATTTGACCGATTACAAATCGCAGATTAGGTACTCCTGCTAGTGAAGTCGCCAAATAAAGCTCGTTGATGTTCAAACCATCGTTTCGGGAGTCATCCAAGTTGCGGTTGCTGCCTTGGCTTGTTAAGTCCAGGGTTGCCCCAATCAAAGCTTGAGGAGACAGTGGATAGACTCCACTGACTCTCGCCCGCGCTGTGGTGTCGCCACCTTGGTTAATATAAACTCCTTGGAATTGTAAAGAGGGTTCCCTTAAACTACTGCTAGTGAGCTGGCGGCGTTGTTGAGTAGTTATCGATGGGGTAACTGGCACTGCTGTGCTTGGAGTAGGAGTCGTACTAAGGACTGATGGTGTTGTCTGTGGATTGAGTAATTGTTGATTAAAAGTTGGTGCTGCTCCTGGTGCAGTTGATTCTGGGGTTGCAGGCAAGTTGGGAAGTGGTGGCAGGGGGGCTGTTTGAGAACTGAGTAGTTGATTAAAAGTTGGTGCTACTCCTGGTGCAGTGAATTCTTGCGTTGCAGCCGAGTTGGGAAGTGGCGACAGGGGAGCCGTTTGAGAACTGAGTAGTTGATTAAAAGTTGGTGCTGCTGGTGCAGTTGATTCTGGCGTTGCAGGCAAGTTGGTGAGTGGTGGCAGTGGGGCTGAACTACTTGGTGGCTCTGAGCCGTTCATCTGTCCCTGCAATCCTAAATTAAGGTCAGAAGTGTCCCCACCTGCTGCCACTCGTGGTGCAACAGAACTACGTGCTGCTGCCGGGGCTTTTCCAGTTACCTGCTGCTGAATAAAGACACTCTCCATTTGTTGGAGATCATTGACTGGTTTGGGTTCCACAACTTTCAACACTGGATTAGCGAGCGGTGCAACTGCTACACCAGTCGTTACGCGTGCAGAAGGCAATGTTTGCGACCCTGACTGAGATTGACTCTTATTCACGGGTAATTTAGGCACTGGTAGCGCTTCTGCTAAACCCAATTCGTAGTCAATAGTCTTTAGCTGAGATGGGTTGACTTGAGCTGAAGATTTTTCGCTCACTGCCAGTACCCAGCAAATCGAGACAGCGACAGTACAAAGCAGTGGATAAACCTTGTGGTACTGGCTTGGAAAAGTAAATTTATAACAATCGAGTACTGTTTGCCTCATCAACCTAGTTGGGTAACAACTACATATTTAGATTATTCAATGTCGCTACTTTAGCAAAGTAAATGAGTATTAACCACTAGGTTGAATAAAATTTCCTATTTTAAATTAATTGATTAAGAGTCGATAAAATTTGTTATTTTCAAAAATAAATTGGGCATAATAGGTAAAAATCTGAGTTATTGGGAATTAAACCAACCAATCTGCTTTTTTTCATGAAAAATATTGATTTAAAGACTATTTCGACCAAATTTAAAGCCTTTTATCGTCCTAATCTCCAGGCAGCCATTTGCCTAATGCTTTTAGTTGCCAGTTACGGCTGTGTTCAAAAAGCACAAGAAAAGGTAGAGATGAAAATTGGAGATGTACAACCTATATCAAGTAAAGGTGTATACAATGTTGTCGGTAGTACGAATCTGCCCGAGTCTAGCAAGATTACAGTGGCCGCTGTGCGTTATTTGCGTCCAGTATCAGGAGAAACAGAAGCTTTACTGAATTCATACACAAACATTAACCGTTCAATTCTGGCTCGTCAAATTGTGGAAGTGAAACAGGGACAATGGGAGGCTGCACTGAATCTATGGCAAGTTTCACCCGATGGTAGTTTCCAAGAAGTCTGGCAAGCAAATCCAGCACAAATACGATTGTTTCCAGAAGGTGGCGTTACATTTATAGCTATTTTCGATCCTGCTACTCAGTCGGAACAGCCAGATAATCAAAACTCTCAAAAGTTGAAGTCAGAAAATCAACAGCTTGAAAAGCTTGAAAGCAAGTTGATTCGCTTTACTAATGAAGGTGAAAAATATTTACAAGTTAGCCAAACCTTAACAGTACCCCTACCTACGGGGAAAACGATACCACCTCGTCAGCAACCGGAAGACTTGAATGGTGGTTGGGGAAACCGATATCAAATCCCGCCGCAATCCATAGCTTCTAAAAGTACCTTACCTCCACCGATTAAAAATAGGCAAACGAATGCCTATCTGGCTCCTTCAGAGTTTCTCAGGTGAGAATTATAGCGGTTCTTAGTTGAGTAGGTACTGAACCCCACCTTCCTCCCCGCTCTTCGAGCTACGGTGTACACACAAGTGCAATTTACGGTTAAGTCTCATAACCCCTGAGATACCTCACCCTGGTTTTACTACGTAAAACCTTTCCCTCTCCTTAGTAAGGAGAGGGATTAAAGATAAGACAGGGTGAAGTTTTGGAGGACTTTTGGGTAATCAGATAGCTTGTGTGTACACCGTAGGCTCTTCGAGAGCTTGCTCTGAAGTACCTCATTTGATTAGGAAAAGCTATAAGATGGGCATCAAATCCATAAAATAATCCTGTCTATGTACCCCTACCCTACTTCCTACTTGATTGAGGACGGGGTACTGTAGCATTCCATCGCTCTCTTTTTGATAGATAAAAACTGGAATACCAGCCTCAATATGAGTGCTGGCATCCAGATATTAATTACCCAATAACCACCAATTCAGTGGGCATTAATTTGAGTAGATTTTAAAGGACAGTATTATAGTAAATCTGAAATTTAGCTGGGGATTCTACCTCAACATTTGTTGCTTGAGACGTTAGTTGCAAATTCTCCTGCATTGCTTGCATCTGTAGCATCATCTCTTTAATTTGTTTTTGCAACTCTTCAAATTCTGATGGCATAATTGCTGTTTTATTCACTTCACCAGCAGTAATTTCTTTGATACTGTTGGGATTTTCTTGAGCATAGCCAAGGAAAGTTTGGGCAGATGCAAACGCAGAAGTAGCAGCAATCTCTCTGATAGTGGTAGTGGTATTTTTTTGAGTTGCAACCTTTGGTACAGGATTTACTGGCTGTCCGTGCATCTGCGTCGGGGTTTGCACTCCAATAGGTTGAGATGCAGTTATTGCAGAGTTTTTTGAGATGAGAGCTTGGTCAAAAGCTGCCTCGTCATCTAAAAAAGCGCTCAATCCAGAAATTTGCAGTCGAGGCTCGGAAACTTGCCATTCTTTTAGTAATGTCTCTTTTTGCTGTAGGTGTTGTTCTAGATTAGATAATTCCTGCTGAATTTTCGCTGATTTGGAAGAAGAATTTCGCCAACCACAGAAAGCGAGTGCTGAAATTCCAGACCCTATACTAAGTGCTGTTGCAAAAACTACGTAAGGGATAGCAATATCTCTAAGCTTGCCATAAAAAATAGGTTCTTCTTGGAATTTGATAGCAATTTGTTTATCGCCTAGTGTCGCAAGGGGAAATGACATTAAAGAAAATACACTTAGAGAAGCGATCACAGGTGGTAGTAAAAATTTTTGCAGCGCAGAAAGTGTCATATTCAGAAGCTTTTGTAAAAAAAAAACTATGGGTAGATTGCAGCAGATTTAATTACCGCTTATAACTTCTAGCTTGTATAGAGTTTTTGCGGTGACTCAATGTGTGTACTGCCTTAATATCTAAATTATTCTCTATAAGAGATATTTTCAATAGAAAACTGATGAAGAACTCAGTAAATTTCGTAAACTTATTGTAAATTAAGCAACTCCCACAAATTATATATAGGGAAATGCAAAACATAGATAGAAGTTTATACGTATTATCAGGCAAAGATTTTAGCGTTCTTGACTTCCACTATCCAATTTTTGCAGATACAGAAACAATAGTAGCTAAATATTGCTCTAATCTTACTAAGATGATCAGATGCATAGAAGGTTAATTAAGTAATACAAAAAACTGTCTACGAACATTTATCGTCGGCTAAGAATAATATTTATAAAAATCCTTTTTACGTAAAAATACTATAAAGATTCTTTATTTATAAAAAAAAATACAGATTTTTTTGCGG
>NZ_CAXTNP010000129.1:0-22119 GCF_964245575.1 uncultured Nostoc sp.
GCGAACATAATTTTTCTGTTTTTACCCTCTATTTTCCTTAACCGAGCAGTATTGCAATAGGGATTACTTGCGCTCCTATGATCTCAACTATTGATTCAACCCAACGTCTAAAACATTGCTCAAATACTTTTGGATTAATACGCTGAAAAACTCGCCGAAACGTATCCGCACAAGGGATACCTTCAGGTAATTTTAAAAACTGCTCCAACCACTCGTATTTACTTAAACCATAATTCTCCATGTCCTCCCATCCCTTGGCACCTGCGATGACTGATAGTATGGCAATGATTAAAATATCTGTTAATAAATGCACGCGATTTCTTTCTATGCGGGGGTCTTTTATTTCGTTAAAAATCGATTCCATCTTTTCTGTTAATGCTGCTGCGTTTGCTATGCTCAAAGTCTTTGAGCAGAAGTCACGAGGATTATTAGAAGAGTTGAAACCTGATTTCATGAGACTGACCCTGATGTAAAATAGACGCTTTACTTCTTAGCGTACTACTTAATATATTTAATACTCAAGTCCGATTTACTCTACATTTATTGCTCAAATATTCTGTATTTTTGGGTACGAAATTAAATGCGCTTACCCTGGCAGTAATTCCTGAATTAGATCAGTAGCGGGTCTTCTTGTTTTTGCACAGTCTTCTAACAATTTCTGTCTTTCTGTTGACGTGAGCAATACTCTTAGCCGTTTAACTGCCAATTTTTTATTGACTATTTAGTTTTTATACTGGCATATTACTGTTATCAGATAATAAGCAATAAACACTTATTGTTTGTACTCGCAGTGTTTTGAATGAGTAACAGTAATAGCTGATTGTGCTAAAAATTTTAGTGACAGGTGCAACTCGAAACGTCGGTCAAGAAGTTTTGAGCTTACTGCTGTTTTAGGTAAACCGATACGCTATAATCCTTCTGTGCTAAACTTTGTTCAACAAATGCGCTCCAAAAGGTTGTCAATAGACTTTCTTTTCGTAATGCTAGCAATCTACACTAGCGTTTGTTTAGGATTGGCAGGCAACATCACACCTGATACAGAGCAATTACTCAATCGTTCACCTCTAACCATACGGCAGTATATCGAGGACTATCGACAGTTCTGGTTATAAGTTAATGTAGTACATCTAATTGACTGGAATTTCTTCGTTTGTTACTATGTCATTAATTTCAAATTATATTAATCAGGTTTTCTTCAAATCACTATTTAGCTTATTAATTGGCAAGGATAAACTCAGATTTTATGAGACTATTGATTGGTCACA
Source organism: uncultured Nostoc sp. (assembly GCF_964245575.1). Classification (GTDB taxonomy): domain Bacteria; phylum Cyanobacteriota; class Cyanobacteriia; order Cyanobacteriales; family Nostocaceae; genus Nostoc. The sequence continues at coordinate 1,266 of NZ_CAXTNP010000129.1, forward strand.
GTCAAGTGCTGGCTTCCATAAAACAGATTTCAACTACCCACTTTATTACAGCAGCCAAAACTTTCATGGTATTTCAGGCGGTTACTTAAATCCTGTGGCTGCTATCACCTACGACCCTGTAACAGCTTTGGCTTCTCCACCTCATGAAGCCTGGACTCGTCAACAGCTAATTTCCAATATTTTGGGTCAGCCACAAACTGTTCTTGATTTAGGCTGTGGTACTGGTTCTACAACGTTACTATTAAAGCAAGCTTTTCGTGGCGCAGTTGTCACTGGCTTAGATTTGTCCCCTTATATGCTAGTTTTGGCCAACTATAAAGCACAGCAACAACAGTTGAATATTCGCTGGTTACATGGTTTATCTGAGGACACTGGTTTTGAGACAGCTACTTTTGATTTGGTAACCGCCTCCTTTTTATTACACGAAACACCACCTCAAATTGCTCAATTAATTTTACAAGAATGCTTCCGTTTAGTTAAACCAGGAGGGCAATTAATTCTTCTAGATGGGAATCAAAAAAGGCTCTCTCATCTCCAATGGCTGATCGATATTTTTCAAGAACCTTATTCAAAATTGTATGCTGCTGGTAATTTAGATGTATGGATGAAGACTGCTGGATTTGAGCAAGTGCAAACAAAGCCTGTGGGCTGGCTCAATCAAGTGACACAAGGTATCAAGCCAAATAAATTCACTTTTTCCCGTGAAACCACGTAAATTTTTATTCTCAGCGATCGCTTGAATTGCTGGGATCTAATGTTGTACTCTGTTTTCAAAGTTCGATTGGCCAGCAGATGAACATAGGAATAATTGAGCCAAGAAATAGCGGGTTTTTAGAAGTGATGCCAGAGGGAGAAGGCAGCGACTATTGGCAGATTGCAGCTGTACACATCAATGGCCAAGTCTTCTGCCCTAGCCCTCGCCTTTATCGCAATCAGCAGGTGGCATTAGCGCAAGCTGCACAAATTTATGATTGGCTAGCTGACCACGAGCCACAAATTAGTGGTGGAGGTTGCTACATCTCTTCGTTGAAGCTAGCGCTGTGGCGTCAACCGAAAGTATCTTAGTTGCCCAATTTATCCAACTTTGGCTCGAAAAGAATTTTTTAAGCACCATCGCTGAATGTGGGTTGACAGTATTACCGATCATCAGACATAACAAAAATCCCACAAGTGAGGTGAGAAGGTAGAACATAAGATGGAATCCATACAAAAAAAACGGGCATTAGTTACTGGTGGGAACCGAGGGATTGGGTTTGCGATCGCTTATGGTCTATTAACAAAAGATTATGAAGTGATTATTACTTCACGCTCGTTTGATAACGCCAAACTTGCATCTGAGAAATTACAAACAAAAGTAATTCCCATCGAATTGGATGTCACTGATGATCGCTCTATTGATCAAGCAGTAAAAACCCTGCACCAAAAGATTGATCGCTTAGATGTTTTGATCAATAATGCCGGTGTGTATCCAGACAATGAATTTAATATTCTCACCATTGACCGAGAGTTACTTAATTCCACAATGAATGCCAACACCTTTGGCGCAATTCGGATGGTACAGGCATTTTTACCCCTGTTGGAAAAATCCCCCGATGCCAGAGTTGTCAATGCTTCAAGCGGATATGGAGCATTAGAAGACTTGTCGTGGAATGTCCCAAGTTACTGCCTATCAAAGTTAGCATTAAATGGCGCAACAATTATGCTGGCACAAGCTCTACAATCTAAAGGTATTGTTGTCAATTCCATTTGTCCGGGGTGGGTTAAAACAGATATGGGTGGGTCATCAGCACCGCGCACGCCAGAACTTGGAGCCGACACTGCAATTTGGCTAGCTACTGATGCTCCACACAATATAAGCGGTAAGTTTTTGCGAGACCGTAAAATAATTTCTTTTTAGATGTTAATTGTCGTTATATTTTTACCTTGAAAAAGCATACATACATCTTCTATGGCTTGAAAAACCCCACCTCCTCTCGACGTATTAAATAATGGATTTATTTGATCAGCATCTTGCAAAAATAACTGAAAAAGAAGCACCCCTAGCGGCTCGGATGCGTCCACGGACACTTGATGAATTTATTGGTCAAGAGCATATTATCGGGCAAGGAAGGCTATTGCGGCGTGCTATTAGTTTGGATCAACTGTCTTCCTTAATCTTTTCTGGGCCACCAGGGACTGGAAAGACTACTCTAGCCCGTGTTATTGCCAACACCACCCGCGCTCACTTCATCACTATCAATGCTGTACTCTCAGGAGTTAAAGAAATTCGAGTCGCAATTGAAATAGCCCAACAACAGCGCAAGTTTCATAATCAACGAACTATTCTTTTTGTCGATGAAGTCCATCGTTTTAACAAGTCTCAGCAAGATGCACTATTGCCTTGGGTAGAGAATGGTACAATTATTCTCATTGGTGCTACCACCGAAAATCCTTTTTTTGAGGTCAATAAGGCACTTGTCAGCCGTTCGCGGATTTTTCAACTTCAGCAATTAACTGATAAAGATTTATACAAAATTGTTGAGCAAACACTAGCTGATTCGGAACGCGGTTATGGCAACTTAACAGTACAAATTGATACAGATGCTTTAGCTCATCTAGTTAATGTTGCTAACGGTGACGCTCGTTCATTATTGAATGCTTTGCAACTGGCTGTAGAGACTACACCCCCCGATGCTACAGGTGTTATTCATATCCCCCTAGCAGTGGCAGAAGAATCAATTCAGCAACGTGCTGTTTTATACGACAAAGAAGGGGATGCCCATTTTGATACCATTAGTGCTTTTATTAAGAGCTTACGAGGTTCTGACCCAGATGCAGCACTGTACTGGCTAGCCAAAATGGTTTATGCAGGTGAAGACCCGCGTTTCATTTTCCGTCGGATGTTAATTCTTGCCAGTGAAGATATCGGATTAGCTGACCCACAAGCAGTTGTCGTTACAAATGCTTGTGCCGAAGCCTTTGATCGCGTGGGAATGCCGGAAGGACGTTATCATTTGGCGCAGGCAGTACTTTATTTAGCGACTGCACCAAAGTCCAATAGCATTATGGGCTTTTTTGATGCTTTAGCGGCGGTAGAAAATGAAAATGTTGCTTCCATTCCCACTCATCTTAAAGATGCCAATCGGGATAAAAAAGGTTTTGGACATGGAGTGGGTTATCTCTATCCTCACGCTTATCGAGATCATTGGGTAGAACAGCAATATTTACCCAAGAGCTTGCAAGGTCAATTGTTTTATCAACCATCAACCCAAGGTTATGAAAACCAAATCGCAACACAAGTAGCACGTCGTCGAGAAGCTCAACTTGCTGCAATAGTAGAAGGTATTGGTGTTGCACCATTGGAAGTCATGACTTATGGAACTGTTGACCGAGCAGATGAGCGCTGGTTGCAACGCACACTTTCTCAAGTAAGTACACAATTAGCATCTGTGCGCGAGCGCATTTTCACTTTTGCTCAATTACAACGTCATCACTTAGTATTGGATCTAAATGCTGCCACTGGTTTACTTACTTGGGAAGCAATCCGGCAAGTTCCTGAAGGTGGGGTTTATGCCTGTGTCCCCAATCGCTCTGATGCCAATGCTTTAAATGAACTTGCTGCGGCACTTCCTGAAACAATGCGACCAATAGTTTTTACTGCATCTGTTGCACAGATACCTGCGATGCTGGCATCTCTTGCAGCAAATGTACAGTTTGACTCTATTATCGGGCGCAATGTACTAGCCTCCCAACCGGATAAGGGACTTGCTGCTCAAATTTTAGGTCAATTGATCCCGCACTCAGTCAAGCTTATTTTAGCTGAGATAGTACCTCGTCATACCCAAAGGTTTTACCACTTACTGCCCAGCCAAAATCTCGATACTCAATTGTATGAGCGATTAATTTTAGCGGAAGAAGCTATTTATACAGATGCCTCTGACCCCATGCTTAACTGGGATGCTGATGATTTGCGTCACGCTTTTGCCTCAAATGGACATTACGTACAAGTGGTTCTTGAACAGTATTTGACACCAATGCACATCTCTTCTCATTTTATCAAGCGTTTATTTACTGCTAATCCTAATCGACCAAGCTATGCAGATCGTCTGGCTGCAAATTTGACCAGTGAGGAAATAGACATTATTAAAAGTTTATTTACTCGTTACTTACTCAACCAATCCGTTAATTGGTCAAGCACTGTGGCATTTTTAAATATTAGCAAATGAACATTTTCTGGCTATCAAGTCACACCAGAATTAACAGACTCCTTATAGGGAAAACCACAGTAAGGACAGAAGCGGAATTTCACCGACGTAATCGGTTCCTTACACCTGGCACAACTATTACGTAACCCAGTTCCGCACAGAAAACAGAACTTGGAGCGTGGCGACAACCAAATATCTTCAAGTGTTGTTCCAGGCTGCCAACAGTGGGGACAAAATTTGAGAACATCTGTTGCAATGACCTCCGCCATACATTTGCGACTGAGCCGGTGGGACTTATGACGATTGAGGAGCTACGGGCGCTAATGGGGCATGAAAATATCCAAACTACCTTACGCTATCAGAAAATTACATCTTCACGGGCAGAATCAGTAGCTAAGTCAGCTTTAAATACTGGAGTTTAGACTAAAATCGATATGAGAGAACGCAAATCAAATGGAATTACAGAGTAAAAATATTCTCAGGTCAGCCTGAAAGCAGCCGCGATCTTTCAAAATTATGTAGTATATATCTGTAAGAATGAAGTTACAATAATGATAATCATAAAAAGGGTAGGAGAGAAAGGAGCGACGCTTTTATCTCTCCTACCGCCCTTATTAGATTATCATTATCATTAAGTTGAGACTAAATGGGGAATGAGCAAAAAAAGGGAGTGTGATTGAACACAGTCCCCTTTTGGCAGAAGCTGAGAAATGAACCACCATTACTCACCTGCCAACAGCATCCATTGATACTCACGCCCCTGATCTAAGTCAAAAACGAGAATAGACAGCTTAAGCAGAAAATGCCCGTAGCTGATACTTCTAAATTACCCTGTGCTGCGATTAGCTATATCCAGCATGATTTGGCTAAAAGTATTGGAATTTTACAATCTGCTATTCCGCTAAAAGCTAATGCTGGTGGTGCGATCAAGTTGAAGATAAGAGAAGCGTTAGAAGTATTGGTAAAAATAATCTGTCAACCGTTAATCTCTGATGTTGCCTATTTACCGATCGCATAAAACTAGATAAAGGTAGACCTGGATGAAAATACCTTAGGTCAGAGAGGGTTCAACGATATTTAGTGTCTCTTTTGGAATTTAACCCATTTTATATTTTTAAAACATTCTTTTAACATATTTTGTGTCCTCCGTTATCAATACACCCTCCTCTATCAACATCTGTTACGAATCGATAATTATGTTGATCTTCCCCACCGTTAACTCGCTTTTTGGTTAGAACAATACCAACTTCATTACATAGTTGAAACAAACCTATATATCCTTGTGGAATCTCGCCACTCTCTTTTGGATAATAATCAACTTGCCGCCAAATAACTTTTTTTATGTTGAAATCTGGAACGTAAGCTGGGCTCCCAGGGTAAAGCTGTATATCAGATACTCCACTCCTTACGTCTACAAGATTCAGTGGTTCATTACCGCATCCATTAGATATAGATGTATCGTGTAAATAAATTGTATTTACTCCGTATGCATAAGCAGATTGTTTAAAAGCCCCTACTAGTATAGTAAGAGTTAATCCTATGACAACGACAAAACGAAAAAACTTGTTCATACAAACAAATGTTTTTTTAGACTGACTTATTTACTTACGAAAGTTATTATTACATCAAGTGAGCAGTATCTGTCAAGCTGATAATCAGTCAATAAATTTTTAAATAAATCTCATCTACGTAAAAACCGTTTCCCTTATGTAAAACCTGTTCAATATTTACAAAAGTTTACTTGATACTCTTTAAGCCGATATAACCCAATACAATTCAATTAAAGCTTACAATTGAGAATATTCTCAATTATTAAACGTGATATTAGGCTTTTCAGCATTATAACAGTTCAAATTTTTCGTTAACTGAACCATATTAACTCTGGTTAATCAGCTTAGATAGTTGACTGAATTTAGTACCGCCCTCAACATTCCAAAGTAGTTTAATAATTTTAGTTTTGGAACGTCCTTCAGATTTTAACTTGCGTGCGATCGCTAACTTTTCTTCATCGCTATAATCAGCAATTGAGGGTGCTTTAAAATCTACTTCAATCGCTTCAATACTAGCTATAGCAGCACTTTTAGCGGTTTTTGCACTATTTGTTTTCTCTGTTACAGGAAGTGTAGAGGAAGGAACAAGTAAGTTATTCGTTGCTAATTGAATCAGGGTTCAACATTGAATTAGTACTGGCTTAACTTACTGGGAAATAACTACTGATCCAGAAACCATGCCGGAAAATTCTACCTCCTTCGTGATGACGAATCTGCAAGGTAATCTCAAGAAAATCTTAGGTGACTTATATCTGGAGTTTAGACTAAATCAGTCATGTTCAAGAAAAAAAGGAGGTCTGATTAAATACAGCCCCCTAGTAGCAGAAACTGAGAGAAGTGCTACCAACTCTCACCTGCTAATATGAAACGTGCCAAATTAGAAGAATTCCGTCAAGCCGCGTACAAACATTTAGGTAGAGCTAAAGATGCTACGTTTGAATTGACAGATGCCATATTGCTGACCCGAAATATTTATTGCCTAGCAGACTTGTCCTTATCACCAGTATTTAGACGCAAGTGGGCAAGCATCTATGAAGCATTACAAGATAGCAGGCCACAGCGACAGAAATTAATGCAGCTATATATAAAACAGATACCAACGGAGGAGCGACCTCTATTGGCAGGCGACCATACTAACTGGTCACGCCCAGATGCAGTAAAGTTGCAAGAGAGAACTTATGAGCATAGCGGTACATCCCTAGCGGGAAATAAACCAATAACCGTGGGACTTGGATATAGCACAATTGCCTGGATACCAGAAAGTGAAGGGAGTTGGGCATTACCTTTAAGACATGAACGAATCACAAGTGGGGAAAGTCCAATCGGAAAAGCAATTTGGCAACTAAAACAGGTGTGTAAATATTTGCCCTCCAGACCGATTTCCGTTTGGGATAGTGAATATGGTTGTGCGCCTTTTGTATTAAAAGCTGCCAATATTCCGGCGGATATTCTAGTCCGGTTGCGTTCAAATTTATGTTTATGGGGTGAACCTGGAGCCTATTCTGGGAAGGGGCGACCCAAAAAGCATGGTAATAAATTTAAACTCAATGAACCCACAACATGGGGTGAAACGACATTGGTCTTGGAAGTGAATGACCCAAAATTAGGAAGTGTGCGTGTTAGCTTATGGAAAGATTTACACTTCCGTAAAGCGGCTACACACCCAATATTACTCATCAGGGTTGAACGTCTCGATGAGCAAGGCAATGAACGAGTATCCAAACCTTTATGGTTAGCTTGGGTAGGAGAAGAAATGCCGTCGCTAGAGGAAGTTTGGTGTCTTTATTTGCGTCGCTTTACTATTGACCATTGGTATCGCTTTTTAAAGCAACGTCTACATTGGACTGTGCCAAAGTTTGGTACCCCTAAACAAAGTGAGCGTTGGAGTGACTTAATGCCTCTCATGACTTGGGAGTTGTGGTTAGCTCGTGATATCGTTACTGACAATCCTCTACCTTGGCAGAAGTCCCACGGTAATTTGACCCCTGGACGAGTCGCTCAAGCTATGGGAGGAGTTTTTGCAGCGATTGGTACTCCGACCTCTGCACCCAAACCTCGCGGAAAGTCCCCTGGTTGGCAACCAGGAAAAAAGCGTCACCGTAAAAACCGATGCCCCATTGTTAAAAAAACAATAACACCACCACCTAAAGAACCATCAATTGCTGTTTAATATTCAAGATTATTCATAATTTCACTACGTCTGTGATTAACTCAGCCCTGCTGAGTCGTTTTGCATGGCTTAGTCTAAACTCCAGTTAAATAACTTAGTCAATAATATATAACTTGTTTTTTCATTATGTGTAGCGATCGCTTGGAAAAGTATTGCAAATTTTAAGTTATAACATAGTATTAGTTATACTCCTTATTAAAGGAGTGAAGGATGATCAAACAAAAATCATAAAGTCTGCATTTTTACAAGAATATTTACAAAACTTTGTATTTATTCCCCGTTCCTGTTGGTGAATTCAAAATTAAATCAGGCGATCGCTCTTAAACATTGGGTATACCCCACACACATCGGTTTGAAACTAAACGCAGCAACAGGTCTACGTCAATGTCCTCCGTTGCTTGGACAAATTTGGCGTTACCATAGCCTCGGTCATAAGCAGCAAGCGGTCTGAATTGTTACGGGACATGGCATTGTGTGTCAGTTTCTGTAACATTGTCCCAATCAGGCGTAGGGCGAAATCGCTCGACTAAAAAATCTACAAAAACTTGGGTTTTGGAAGGAGTGTATTGCCCTACGCCTGACACTGCAAAAATATCAGTTGTAGGGACTTTCCAATCATCAAGCACTGTTTTCAATCGTCCAGTTCTGAGCGGATCTCCGGCAATATATGTTGCCAACAGCGCAATCCCGCAACCTCCTAACACCGCTTGATACAAAGCTTCTGCATTATCAGCCCTGAGCTTACCTTTAACGGGTACAGCAATCCGTTGGTTTTGGCGCGACAAGTGCCATATATCTCCGGTAGCAAGTCGCGAGAAGTTTAAACAACTGTGCTGTTCTAACTCCTTTGGTGTTTGAGGCGAACCATACTTTTGCAGATAGGTAGGTGAAGCGCATAAAACGCGGCGATTGGGAGCTAACCGACGCACAACCAGTTGGGAATCTTGTAACTGACCGATGCGAATGGCAACATCAATCGATTCCTCTAGTACATCCACGAATCGATCCGTGAAAGATAGATCGAGATTGATCTGGGGGTAACGATCAAGAAATTCAGGTAGGACAGGCGCAATCTGCCGCTGTCCAAAAACCACAGGTAGCGTTACCCGCAGCAACCCACGCGGCTCTGCACTCAAGTGTGAGACGAGCGCATCCGCTTGGTCTAATTTTGCCAACACTTCTTGAGAGTGAGATAAATACAAAATTCCAGCTTCTGTAAGTCTCACCCGTCGCGTGTTGCGGTTGAACAAACGCACGCCTAATCGCTTTTCTAAGCGTCGGATGCGGCGACTCAATGCTGATGGATCGATTTGTAAACTATCCGCCGCTTCCACAAAGCTCAACTTTTGAGCCACAACTACAAAACTCCGAATCAATTCAAATCGATCGTCCATCTACGCGATCACTCCCTATGTTGAGTGCCAAAACTAAGGTAACTTATGCATTAATGTATTGCATAAGTTACCGATTATTGATTTTGTCGCAACGATTATACTGAATACAGGTAGCTAATTTCCGGCAAATTGGTTTTCAAAAGGGTATTTTCATGAAAGCGATCGCGCCAGACGAGCATCATTGGCACGGTGCTGCCCCTGAGCAGGTCTTCATCCATAACGAGCGACACTGGACGGCAAGCAGGCGGTCTGGCTCGATCCCGTGACGGATGCGGAATACGAGCAGATGCCTGGGTGATTCAACCCGGATGCCGACAGAAACCATCAACAACAAAAAGAAGTATGACTGAAACTATGACTAGACTGGAGGAATTTCCTCAATGGGTGATGGCGATTTGCGACGCGATTGATACACTGGACTTTGCCAGTGCCTTTGACAAGTTCACCCCAGATGCCGAACTGATTTTTGGCACTGAAATTTTACGCGGTGCCGAGGAGATGAAGAAGTTTTTTTTCAAGATTGACTCGCCGCTCAGTAGTAAGCATGAGATTTTTGAAGTGTGGTCGGGTAGTGGTCGAATTTATGTTCGCGGTCAGGCGGATCTCATCAAAAAAGCGCCGCCTAATCAACAGTTCATCGGCCCATTTCAATGGATGTTCTACGAAGACCCGGACGACAATAACCTGCTGCGGATGTGGCGCGTCACCGCCGGACCTGTAAAGACTGACGCAGTTGTTTAGGCGTTTAGAACGGAAAACAGCATCTCCTTCTCCATCTCTTTGCGAAGCTAACTTTTAACAAACTTTGGGGGTTTAAGTCCCCTGCCGGCAGGACGGCAGCGCCTTTTGTATCGGGGTCTAAATCCCCGTCACAAAACGTCATTGCGTTAGCGCAGCGTTAGCGACGTAGGAGCGTCATGGGCGAAAAAGCGAATTGGTTTAATCAGGTGATTTATGGCAAACGTCGAAGCAGAAGGTTCGCCGTTGACTCAGCACAGGGTTGAGGTCAACGGTATACGCTTATACTACAAAATGGCTGGCTCAGGTGAGCCGATAGTACTGCTGCATGGCTTTCCAGAGACCTCCCATGCTTGGCGGAAGATTATTCCTGCTCTGTCCGCTCATTTTACCGTGATCGCCCCCGACTTGCGTGGATGCGGCAATTCGGACAGACCGGATGGAGGCTACGACAAGCGCACGATTGCCGAGGATGTCCATTATCTCGTCCGGCATCTGGAACTGGGACCGATCAATCTAGTCGGTCACGACGTGGGCATGATGGTTGCCTATACCTACGCTGCCGCCTACCCAACGGAGGTTCGGCGGCTGGTGCTGATGGAGGCGGCACTTCCTGGTCTAGGACTAGAGGAACTGTACGACGCGGACAAGTATCCCCGGATGTATCATTTACCTCTGTTTGAAGCGCCGAACGGATTAGCGGAGGCGCTGATCGTCGGTCGAGAGAGGATGTTTGTCGAGCATTTCATGCTCCAGCAGTCATATGACCCGACCGGGCTAGATGAAGAGGCGCTAGAGGAGTATGCCCGCTGTCTGGCGGCACCGGGGGCGCTCAAGGGTGGCATCAGCTATTTCCGGAGCCATAAGATCGATGCCGAACACAATCGCGAGAACGCCAAGACCAAGCTGCCCATGCCCGTGTTGACGGTCGGTGGAACGGCGAGCTTCGGGGCTAACCTCGAAGGGCAGATCCGCCCGCTCGTCCAGCGGATGCGGGCTGTCATGGTCGAAAATTGTGGTCACTACCTCGCCGAGGAACGACCAGACCGTGTCATCGAAGAACTGCTGCGGTTCTTTAACGAAACAACGGAGATAATATCATGACAAAATCATTGCGGATTGGAATCATTGGTGCCAGCGCTGATCGCGGGTGGGCGAAAGAGTCGCATGTTTTTGCAGTCCAGAAGCTGGCGGGATTAGAGTTAGCGGCTGTAGCAACAAGCAGACAGTCAACGGCTGATGCTGCCGCAAAAGCCTTCGGTGCCTTGGCTGCCTATGGCAAAGCAGATGACCTGATCCGAGATCCAGACGTTGACCTCGTGGCGGTTTGCATCAGGGTTCCTAATCACCGTGAACTGGTCTTGAGTGCTATTGCCGCAGGCAAGCACGTTTACTGCGAGTGGCCGCTGGGTCGCAACATTGCCGAAGCCGAGGAAATGGCCGCTGCCGCTGACGCTGCAAAAGTCCACGCAGCGATCGGGCTTCAGACGCGGATGAACCCCGCCGCGCATCGCGCACGCGATCTGATTACCTCCGGTGCGATCGGGCGTTTGCTCAGCGCACGGATTTACTCCGGCACCGGCGCTTTCAGTCCGAGAGTCGCGGCGGCGGATTCCTATCTGGAGAACGCCGAGAACGGTGCCACCCTCGTAACTATCCACGGTGGCCATGCGCTTGATCTGGCTCGCGCAGTGCTTGGCCAGTTTGAAGACGTGACGGCGCTGACCACGACCCAGTACCCCGAAATCCAGGTCGGCGACGATTCGACGCCGCAGGTGCGATTAATCCCCGATCACCTTCTCGTGCAGGCACATCTTGCTGGTAGCGGGGCGCTGTCGATTGAGGTGGCGGGGGGTCGTCCGCCTGAAAAGACACCGTTCTGCCTGGAGGTGAGCGGTGAGAACGGTGAAGTTGCGCTAGATGGCGGCGCACTCAGAGGCTTCCAGTCCGGTCGCCTGCGCCTTTGGCTCAATGGCGAAGCGCAGTCCGTGGATGAGGGCGAAGTTGCTTCGATGCCGGACACGGCTACCAACGTCGCAGGAGTTTATGCAGCCCTTCGCGATGACATTCTCCAGGGAACCTCGACTGTCCCCGACTTCCATCATGCAGTGCGCCTAACGCGGCTGCTCGAGGATGTGATGTCGTCAGCACGAACCGGAACTCGAAAGTTGGTCGCGGACTGACCAGAGCAATAGTGAGCATAGGAGTCGTCGCAACTGGGTTCAAAGACGATGCCTGAACCTGTCGCTTTGATAACGAACAAAGATGAATGGCACTCTTGTAAAGCTCTAAGCTATGCGCGATGAATACTACAGCTTTTAAAGCTCTTGAACGAATGGCACTAAGATATCGGCAAATCCATTATTCATAAGGCTTTTAGGTGTGGGGCGTGGGGTGTAGTGACGTTCGCGCCAGCGTTGCTCCCGCAAAGGAGTTTATTAATGTTCGCACTTATTTTTAATTTTCTTTGTTTTCTCCTACACCCGACACCCTAAACCTGCAACCCTGTCCTGACGAGGTTTCACGTTTTCTTAGTGCCATTCGCTCTTGAACAGTGTCGGGATGGGTCTAGCAACTCAAGTTGATAAAATTTACCTTACTGCATGTAATCAATATCGTTGCAAACAGCGTCGTCATCACTTTCACTCCCGGTTTGCTCAAAAGCCTATTTTTTCCAGCAGGCTTTGTACAATTACCATATAGCTATCGTAAAGAGTGCTTAATCAATATCGTTGCAAACAGCGTCGTCATCACTTTCACTCCCGGTTTGCTCAAAAGCCTATTTTTTCCAGCAGGCTTTGTACAATTACCATATAGCTATCGTAAAGAGTGCTTGTTTCTTCTAATCAGCACCAAACATGGATCGATAGCTTTTTTGTCGATTGCCTCAACTTAAAAGTAACCGTTCACACTCCCCCCCACCTTTTAACGAGAAATCAAGGGTTTCGTTGATTTTGCTGGTATCTTCAAACAACAAGTCATCCTGCTATGTCTTTGCCACTCCTATAGAACCCATTTGATATCTTTTAGACGAGCAAGTAGAATCAACAGAAATTAGGTGCATTGAAGCAGTTTAGGGTTGAAAATGGGGTATTCAAGCGATTTGACAGACAAAGAGTGGGAAATAGTTGAGCCATTATTGCCGACTAAAAAGAAAACTAGACCCCCTCTGTGGACAAAGCGGCAAATTCTTGACGGTGTATTTTATCAACTTAAGAATGGTTGCAATTGGGCTGACTTACCTAAAGATTTCCCACCCTATTCGACTGTATTCTGGCACTACAAGCATTGGTGTTAGGAGGGTATCCTTGATAATATTATGACCAATTTGCACGGCAGGGTGCGTGAACAAGTAAAAAAAAACCACAGTGGACGACCCTAATCATGATTGACTTCCCTTGCAGTAAAAAACACTTGTAATGCCAGCGTTGAGTCCAAAGGGTTTTGTTTTTACAAGGCAACAAATGGGATCAAAAGACATCTAGCAGTTGATATACTGGGCTTCCCCTTCTTTACGCATTGCACCAAAGCCAGCATTTCTGATGACCTTGGGTTAATTGAGATGCTCTCAATTAACATTGATTATTTCAAATCCAAACCAATTGAGCTACCTAAGATTACAATCCTCATAGATCACGGCTATCATCCTGAGAAACTTACCCAAGCGTTAGAACAGATTTATCCTCAAATCATGAGCAAAATCCAATTTGAACTTTCAGCCAAGCCATCGAAAGCCGAAAAAGAAGCTAATGGGAAATCTGGATTTGTGCCTGTTGCCGCTAGATGGGTAATTGAGAGGTCAAACGCTTGGGTGGAGCGGTGTAAAAGTTTAGTCAAAAATTTTGACCGAACACTCGCTTGTGCCAATGCCAAGCTCAAGCTTTGTTTTATCAGATTGATGCTCAAAAGACTAGCTGCTAGCTAGCTAAAAAAGATATCAAATGGGTTCTATAAATCATAGCTCTGGGCTTCCGTTTACTGAGAGGAACTACTGATTTCTTGGGTGGTTGGGGAGGGCGGCATTTCTCGCAATATAGAGGTCGAACCCCAAAAGTTTCTCGTTGTGTGGGTTGTTCGCACTTTACACATACAAAGTTGAAAACGCGGGTGTGAATTTCCCGCTTATGCGCTCTGACGGTGTACTCTCGGACATCAATTGTTTTGCTGGGCATCGGCTTTGTAATGGGTCTTCTATTTATAAGGATAATTTCTAGACATGAATATATTCGTCTATCTAAGTACTAAAACAGTGAGAATTAGTCAATAGAGGTTAGTGACCGATCTTTAATTTTGTTTTAGTACTTTTTCAATTTCTACTAGTTTGTGACGTAAGACTTCCTGTAATTCTATTAATTCAACAGGGTTAGCTTGCTTGAGCGACTCTAAAGAGAGTTGTTGCAAACGACGAGATGCTTGGGATACTGCTTTTTTCTTAGTATTTTTGATTACTGCAAGCTCGGACTGAGATGCTATCACTTCAGCTACTAATTTTCGAGTAGCAATAATAGACAACTTTTCTACTATTACTTTGTGCGTGGTTTCTTCCCTAATAGATTTTGCTTTTTGTTCAGTCAATCCCAAATCTTTGGCGGAAAGTTTTTGTAGAGCCATTGCATGAACACCTTTAAGTCCTGCTCTTATAGCAAGTTTTAGGTCTTCTGCTAAAGATAGCATCGGAAAAATATTGGCATCGATAGAAGCAGGATTTAGCTGTAAGTCTAACAGTAGACTTAAGATTGCTCGTTCGGAATCGCTTAAATCTAAAGACTCTAGTTCTTTTTTTTGTTTTTTTACATCTGCTGTTATTAAATCCACCAGCGATGTTATACGCTTTTGACCATTCAAACGTCGTACCACTGTTGAAAGAATACGCGGAATATCTTGAAGTTCTAATCCAGTATTTGTAGACAATTCACGCGCGATCGCCTCTGCTTTATCCAAAGGATTAAGGTCTTCTCGATGTAGAGAAGTTAGTAGTGCTTTCCGATGTAAACTAGCCGGTTCTGGAATAATAACTGCTGACAAGGTTTGCCAACCTAAAGCTTTAGCACTGCGCCAGCGTCGCTCTCCGTCAAATATTAATAGATGATTCTCCCTTTGAATCAGAATAACTGGTTGTAATTGTCCATCATTAGCTAAAGAGCGAGACATAGATTCAATACTTTCAGTTAAAAATGTTTGTCTAGGTTGTTCTATATTTGGCTCTATTTGCTCAATAGAAATTGACGAAATACCTGATTGTGACTGAAGTTGTGTTCGCAACTCTTCCAATTGTCTTTCCAACTCGCCAGAATTTTTGTCACGTAGTTCTTCAATCTCTGCTCTCAATTGCTGTATTTCTTCTTCCGCTTCAGATAATTGCTGAGATTGCTTCGCACCTGAAAAATAATTTGTCAGATTAGGAGTGTTACGAGCGCTCATAATTATTTTGTCTTTTTAGTTGTCTTAGGTTTTCCAATTAAAGTCACAATATGAGAAGTAGTTTCTTTAAAATCATCCTTAGCAGGATGACTAGGACGGTAAATATGCAGTGGTAAACCTTGACCACTGGCATTGACAAATTCTGCGCTATCCCGGATTGCTGGAAATGCTCGAATCTTCATCTCTTGTAACTGTTCAGGTAATCCTGCCAGCATCTGTCTATGAGTACTTCTACGAACATCATATTGATTGGGAACAAATCCTAAAATTTCTGGAGTTGGGTTTAAACGTAAGTATTTGCAATGATAGTAGTACCATTCCAATAAATGTGCTGCTCCTTGAATTGATTTTGGTTCTAGCTGTACGGGGATAATAATATGTGTACAAGCCGCTAGAGCCATTAAAGGTAAAGGACCAAGGGTAGCTGGGCAATTAAAAATAATTACGTCGTGTGCTAGTGGATGATCCGTTAAACAGTCTGCTAAAAGGTAAGCTCCTCTTTTATGTAGCACAAGTTCATCTGCTGTTTGGGTTAATACCATTCCCCCTTGACATACAACAACATTCTTGGTGTACTGGCTCCAGCAAGGAGTTAATGGCCAAACACCGTCAAATTTATCTTTGAGAACTCCTGCTAAAGTCTGTTCTGGCTCTGGTGGATTCAAGCCACAGAATAACGTTAATGAGCCTTGTGGGTCGAGGTCTAGTAGGGCTACATTGTACTTGCGTTTTGCTAGGTCGTAAGCTAAATGAACTGAAAGCGTAGTCTTACCACTGCCCCCAGCGTTGCTAATCACAGCTAGTCGAATTTGCATGGTTTCACTTTGAGTGCTATTTCCGAATCATATATTGTGACGCCGAGATCATATATCAATATATGATCCAACGAATTATATGAGCCAACTAATTACTTGTCCTTCTTTTTGTGTCTTCCATTCAAGATAGTTTATTAAAGAAGGTTTTAGTGCAGGCATCATGAAATCTACCAAGTAATCACCCAAGCCACAACAATCAAAGCCCAACCACCTATTTTGCTGATCAAATGCCAGCATAGAACTTACTTCTCTTGCATAGAAAATCTCAAGTCTCAAGCAATAGCCTCTCGAAACGACCGATTTATCGTAGGTAAATTCCAAGTCAATCAAGACTTTGGCTAAACATTTAATGAGTGCTAATTTGATCACAAAGACATTGACACTAGAGTATAAATCATACAGTGAATCATCGAAGTTAATTTCTGCTGCGTTCATAAAAAAACTTCAAAAAATATTATTGGGGGCTATTTGGGGGCTATATGTACCCCAATTGTTCTTTAGAACCTTGACGAGAATTTAACCCCTATATAGGGTATATATAGGTGCTGCTTAGGGTATACTTGAGTGCCTGAGTCTTTGTACCCCACTTAGCCCCCAAAGAGTTATGATAAGCTCTTAAGGCTGGAGAAAAAAGAGGTAGTCATTTTATTCTTCTCTCCTCTGCTCCCCCAGTTCACCTGAACAAATAAATTTCTTACTCGAACCGTATTACCTTTCTTGCTATGTCAAACATTCACACCTTGCAAAAAATTTTTCCTGCTGGCTTTGATAACGGTTACGGAAGCTTAAAACTTTTAGTCGATGGCTTTGAAGTTGTTCGTGTCCCCAGCTATATTTCCACTAACGACATGGAAGATGTGCCAGGGCGTGTAGTTTTTAACGGTAGTGCTTATACAGTTGGAGAGTCTGCTTACCGGACAGGGAATTATTTTGACCGGAATACCGATAATAATGAAAACAAAGTCAACAACGCATTATTGACTTTATTGGGTGCATTGGCACATCTACCACACCGTAAGGCTTGGCACTTAAAATTAGTCGTCAGTTTACATGATGTTGCTCTGGCTAATGAACTACAAAAAGTACTAAATGGGGAATATCAGCCGATACTTGCTGGCAAACAATCAGACGTGAAAGTAGAAGTGCTGAAAGTTGTACTAGAGGGTATGGGTGCATTGTTTGGGCATCCACTACCCAAAAAATTAACCATTTTAGACTTTGGCAATGGTACGACCCTGTATTCTCGTTACAACCGGGGTCAGCGAGAAGTTCACACTGCTTACCCCATCGGTGTAGAAGTTCTCATCGATGATATCTCCCAAAAAATGAAACATTTAAATGGCGGAAAAATCGGAGACCCATCCAAAATCCGATTTTGTTTGGAAATGGGGCATACCAGATACAGCCGTGACATCGATATCAAAGATATATACAGTGCTTCTTTAAAAGATTGGTATGAAAAATACTTGAAGAAAGTAGTGAATCTCACGCTTGATGCCAAACACCAAGGGGATGAAATCTGGGCTATAGGTGGAGGCTGTCTGTTACCAGGATTTAAAAAGTTGTTAGAGAAGAACGGTTTCAAGATTCTCGACAATCCAGTGGAAGCTAATGTCTTTGGGCTTTTAGAAATGGCAAAAACTATTATTGGCAAGAATTCACCAACTACATCTCTTAAGTGATCGCAATGGCAGACAAACTTGACTTAACCCCAGAAAAAGTTCGGATCAAAGATAGCTACCGAGAGCGGATATTTGCCGAATCACAGCAACTAGGCAAGAGTTACCTGGAGACGCTCTACTTTATCATCGATTGCTATTTTGCTTTTAGGAAGGGTGCATTTCCCACACAACAAGTAGCTTTCACGCCAATTAATAGTGAAGATAACAAACTCACCTCTTGGAGTTCAGCTCAAATTACAGAGGAGGAAGAAGAAGATTCTGATGGTGAAACATTCAGTCTTGACTTTGATTTGTAACCGTCAGAGGAAGTTGGCAACGATGAAGAAGGGGAAGAACGCCTGTGCCATTCCATCAGTGAGAGCTAATTCATCAGCGAAGCGATCGCTTACGGTCGTTCATGTCAGCACAAAGTTATTCTTGCTCCTCCTCCTCGTCATATTCATAATCTGCATATAGCGGTTCTCGCTTGGATGCAGTACAGTTTTGACCTCACTTCCATTCCTCACTTCCTTTAAGGCGAGAGGCTTTGAATTTTGCTCCCCAACGCTAGCTCTTAAGGGGCTGTTATTGTCATATTTAACTGCTGGAGATGTTTATTTTACAACTAGGATCAGAAGCGAAGCTTTTATCAAAAATGAAGTTAGCAGAGATAGATCCACCACCTCGTGAATAGCTACCACCCAAGTAATTCCATTGATTATTTTGGATGCCTGTACTGGTATAGAATCTTTTAATGGGTAAGGTTCCTCCGTCAGAATAACCAACATTCGCGCTATTACCGCCGCGATTACTTCCCTTGTTAATTTTATAGGAGACTTCTAGTATTGAACCTATTCTTCCATTTAGACCTTGATTGTAATCGAGTCGAATTGTACCTGTAAAACCTCCTTTACTACATGAATACTCACGAGTAACAGCAGCATTAGCAGTAGCTGGAGTTAAAGCAATGCTACTGCAAGCAACAGCCATTGCCGCAGTACCAAAAACAAAACGGTTTGTGACCTTTCTAATTTGATGAGCAGTCAAAGTATTAATCATTTCAGGCTTCCTTTTTAATTCAGTTAGTACTTTGTCTTGAGAAAATTCAAATCAATAAATCCCAAAAATTGTCAACGCTAATTCGTCCCTCTACAAGAATGACTAGCTTAAAAACCTTGCTTCATATATGATTGATTTTAGCTGTGTTCTAGCAGATTTGAGGTCAAAAAATATTACAAATTTGGCTAGGATTAGAGATGTCTAAACATAACCCCCAAAGGACGGAGTATAAATAATCGAAGCCGAAGTTGTCTGCGCGTTAACACTCTGAGCATTTATAATTTCGGTTATAAAACAAGCCAGAGATGCGGAAATGAGAGATGCGGAAAATGCGGCTTTGACTAAGCTTCGGATCTTCATGACACTCAATTTAACTTCTACCAATCACTCGGCTTAAAAAATAGAAGTTTTACGCAAAACTCTCTATATCCTGACAAAACTTAATTAATTGCCTATGGAATCAGCGAAAGGGGGATGTAGGCAATGCTAGCAGGGGTAGTAAGAGGATGATTATTGTCAGCGATGCCTGCGGCGGCAAGTTACGCTCGTAGTCACGCCAAAATTTTAAATTGGGGCTTTGGGGTTTTGGTAGTCACGATGATTAATATCTATTTATATAGAGGTCGTGACTACGGTATCAGATTTTGATACAAAATGGGGCTATTTTCCGTGGTTACTAGCAATTATTGTATAAAAATCAGCATTGACAAACCAGTACACAAATAAAGTGGTTGCCCGTAGTCACGCCAAGAATTGAGATTGGAGATTTAGGGTTTTTGGTAGTCATGGTCTAGTAGTCATAGTCTAGTAGTCATAGTCTAGTAGTCATGATGATTAATATCTATTTATATAGAGAACGTGACTACGGTATCAGATTTTGATACAAAATGTGGTGATCCTCAGTGCGGACTAGCAATTAATGTATAAAGCCCAGCATCGATTTAAGTAGTAGAAAATTGAAGTAGCGGCGCGATCGCAAAGAGACGCGGCAGCGCCGCCGTCGGGGTAGCAGCGTAGCTGCTAGTCAAGTCCAGCACGCCAAGAATGCCAGCCAATACAATAACCGCGCTGACGATTTGGTGCGATAGACATTGCACTGGAACAGATAGAAGCCGCGATCATCGAAATTATGCCAGAAAAAACTAACAAAGCATAACTCTTGAGGCGATAACGTACCTCCCAATACTGCTCGGTTAAGCCTCTCTTGGGCATTATAGACAACACCCAATCAATCGCCCCACGTTGTTCTCCTTTTCTATTGGCTTAAAAAGGCTATTTTAGGATAAATCTATCTTTGTAAGTCTATTTGTTGTGTTTGAGATTTAGCTAATATTTTATCAATTTGAGTATTAACATCCTCAAAAGTTTGCAATATCTGTGGAGTTAGTTTATTAGTCTGCACTCTCCCTGATTGCAAGTTGAAAATTACCTCCCCATTTTTCTGCGAAATACTTAAATCTCTCTGCTGGGTACTAAAGGTTATATCATAAATTTTTCCCAAAACTTGAGTACCATTTTCATTAGACTTACCCCAGACCATGCCAATCCTTTGAGCAATTTGAGTCAACCGACTGATGGCTTCAAGCTCAAATGTATCTTTATTCATTACTGTCAACGCTTCGGCTGATAATTGCTCACCAGCTTTCAACCCATTTGCCACTTCTACAATGCGTTTTTTGTAATTCTCCGATTTCCCTAACTTATCTGCGGCATTGTACCAATTTCTCAAGTCATCAATAGTAACTGCTGGGCGATTCTCTACACTTTGAGATTCGGTTTTTACACTATTAGTAATATTTGGTGTGTGAGAGGAATGGCACTAAGAAAAGCTCTAAGCTATACGAAATAAGGGCTACAGCTTT